>JAYSRH010000415.1:0-22252 GCA_043721115.1 Fibrobacteria bacterium
GCCGGTAACCCCGCTTGCTCAGTTACTGGAATCCTTTTCTTGCCCGGGGTTTGCGCTTTAACCCCAATCGGCAATGCCGTGGTGGATTTGAGAACAAAGTGATACGCAGATAGCGGAGGCAACGCATAGGTAAACGCATTCCCGACGATAGAGGGGATGGCGATCTTTTCCGATAGTGCCACGCCACTTTGGCTGAATCCAAAAACTTGACCAGAGCTTAGAGTTACGGTTGCGGTCACATGGAAAGCTCCTTGCACCGTTTGCGTGGGACTTTTGTTAAGTGCGATGATATGGATTTCACTGCCACCGGAATTGAAAGAAGCATAGACAGAAGTGTTCTCATTGTCTGAAGTTTGCGCCGAGGCAGCCAATGCGCCGAAGGTCGAATTCATGCCGTCGAAATTGCGGTAAAGGCGTATCGCTGAGGCGACAAAGGTGGGCTTTGCGCCCATTTGCCAGTAGCTGGAAGCAAAAACACCCTCCCTTCCCAGAATGCCCAGATAGTCCGCCGTGGCAATCCCCCCACTGATATTGTCGTCACCGCCATAATTGTATTCGGTAATGGCAAGCTTGGTTCCTGGGTAATATTTTTGGATGGATGCGAGGATGCGCGGCAATAATAAAACAGGTCCCGGGACCGCTACCCCACCCTTGTCAACCGTGGTTTGTGTCTGACTGATCCAGCTTTTTTCCGTATAGGTACTGTCCCACAATGAACGAGGCGCTTGCATGCGTGCAGCTTTGTCCTTGTCCGTGGTAGCCGCAGCATCATTGATGCGATGGTCACCGATGGCTTCTGAATACCAGTGTATGTCGAGTACATCCAGCAGTCGCTTGCCCGCTTTATCCGAAGCTCTTTTCATTTCATCCAAAAAATAATCCAGGAACCAACCATATTTTCCAGCGCTCTGAATGCCGGCCCAATCGGCCGCTGCTTGAAAATTGGCATAGGCTCCATAGCCATAAAATACCCCACCGAAAATCATAGCTGCCGGGTCCACCTTTTTAACCGCCAGTGCCAAACCCGTAGTTTTCTGTATCAGTTCCAGACAAGTGGGTTTTAGAGGATGGATGCGTGGATGCGTCCCTGGCCAAAGTGCAGGTTCATTGTCCACGGCATAGTACTGGACGCCATTTTCAGTAGCTGCGCCACCAAATTTCTTGACCAGCAAATCGACGAATTCATCCAGGTAAACCTTGTCGTCATTGGCATCGGGTGATTGAGTAAAAGCAGACCCCTTTTCAAAAACCACCTTGGCCCAACGCGCGGAAGGCGCGGTTTCCGATTCCAAAACCGTACCGTTTTTGTCTTTGGCAACAAAGCCCGCGGTTTGCAAGGTGATAAGGCCCTTCGCTCCGGAAGCCATGGATTTGTCCAAAAAATCGGTGATGGCTTTGCCGGGTACGGTTCCACTGCCTAAAAAGGCATCGCTTGAATTCTGCCAATCTGTACCTGCATTGGAAGCATTATTTTCCCAGTTGTAACCCGTCAGTCGATTGCCGCCAGAGCGGCGAAATGTGACGCCGTCGGTCTTGGTCAATTCATCCGTATTGCTGCCGTAAATGAGTGGGCTGATGGCCCGGTTATTTTTTCCCAGGTCCATATCGAAACGCACAGGAATATCCGCAGACAATAACCCAACCATGGAGAGGATGAAAATCAAAATCAATCCACCATTAAAGCCGTTTTAACCTGATGACGGCCTTGTTGGATCAAATATAATCCTGGCCCAAGATGCAGCTCTCTGCTTAATTCCGAATTTGTTATCTGCCCGAAACGGGTCGAGGCTTCGCCAATTTTTTTGCCTGTCAAGCTGTAGACTTTTACGGCATTTGCTGCTGAAGAATTCCGGTTAAAGTTTAAATCGTTTTCCTTAATAACCGTGGTCAAAGAGGTTTTGCATAGTGAGGCATCGCCTTTGGAAGCGGACGGATCAAACTCCAAATAACCTCTGTCCCTACAGCCAATGCCGCTCAGCAAATTATGGAGGACGGCGGAAAATACCTTGGCCATTTTATCCGCCCCAACCGCGTTGGGCAATACACCGGCACTGTCTAAATCTGAAGTTATATTGAAGCCTGTATATTGATCCGCCATCACAATTGGCGACCCGGCCGTGGAATTTTGCACAATGAATTGGGATATCCTTACATTCATCACATTCACAGCAGCAGTCTTTCCCTTGATGGGTATGATTTTGGCCAAGACGATTTTCACGTTTTTGTTTTTTGCGCGCAAGGCGTCGACAATTTTCTGCAAATTCGCGGCGGCAGCATCTGCAATGCTTTGGTCCAAACCCGTACCGGAAACAATGTCTTCCGTACCCATATGAATAACAGCAACGTCGGGAACGTTAACGGTGAGGACCCCGACGATATTGGTTCCAAACCAAGTGGAATTGGTACCCCAATGGCCTTCGTGGTCATAATCAAAATAATAGGTGCTGGGAATCGTGGCGTTGTTGTTGTGCTTGGTGCGCGACCCAATAAAATCCACCAAGTGGCCTTCCTGACGGATATACGCGTCCATATACCTGCGGTAGGAGTTTCCGGAATTCAAACCTTCGGTAATGGACCCGCCGATATGCATTATTTTGACCGGGACCAGCGGAGGTGCGGCATAGATGGCTTTGAGGATGGAATCCACGGCACCGGCCCACAAAACATATCCGGCATTATTGGGATGTATCCCATCCGGGAGCAAGCCCTTGTTGACGCTGCCGTTGGAGTTTAAAAAAAGCTTTTCCAAATTCATGCTGATGACTTGATTGCTGTCAATATAACCCGCCGTGATCTTATTGACTGGCGTCCACAAAGTATGCCAGTCTGTGGGGAAAATCCCGAGTTGGATGACTCTCATGCTGGGAAACTTGCGCGCAAATACCTGGATAATGGCTCGAATGCCGTCGGCCACTTCCTGAGGGGGAGTAGCTGAGCCCCGCATGCCGGGTATGTCTGTGCGGTGACAATTGTTTGTTCCAGCCAATATCATAACCACTTTTGGTGTGATGCCATTGGGCAGGCCCAACCAATCCCGAACCAAAAGACTATGGAGCATGCCCGGTGTCACGTCGCCGGAGACACCCATATTCAAAACATTACGGCCTTGAGTGAATGCGCCATAAGAGGCATCCCATTCCCAATAATGGGTGATGGAATTGCCCATTAAAACCATCCCAACCTGAGTGGCAGTTTTTACCCGGGTGGTAATAAGGTGGCAACGATTGGTATCGATAATAGGGTGGGGAGTCATAACTGTCCGCGTGGCGGGATTGTCAGGT
Source organism: Fibrobacteria bacterium (assembly GCA_043721115.1). Lineage (GTDB taxonomy): Bacteria > Fibrobacterota > Fibrobacteria > UBA11236 > UBA11236 > Chersky-265. The sequence continues at coordinate 3,282 of JAYSRH010000415.1, forward strand.
GGTGGTGCCCAAAGCTCTTTTGGTCCTGCCATCAACAGAGGAGCAGCCAGCAAGAGGAATTGAAAAGCTTTAACCGTATTCATGTGGCTCCTGAATCATTTGGTTCCTAAATCATTTTGCGTATTTTATAAATCTGGCGACTATGCCTTGGCCTTAAATTAAGGCAAGATCCCGCCTTCCGATGCACATCGATGGCTATTTTTTTACCGAAAATGATTAATGGCCCCTATGCTGGAGCCCTTAAAGGGGTTCGGGGCCCCAAATCGTCACTTTTTTCAATTGATGAGAAAATGCCCGCTTTGCATGCTGCCATTATCATAGTGGATTTGGTAATGATATAAGCCTGATTTACCGGAGCGGTTTAACCAGGTATATAATCCTGGCTTGCTACCGGTCACGTTGCCCATCGGCTGGCCCAGGCTATTGAATAGGGACATACTGAAAGGACCATTGAAAGCAATTTCAAATTGAACCTTCCCCGCTCCAGTGCTCAAGACCCGATGTAAACCAGGACTAGAGGCTGCTTGGTCTGCGGACTTGGTTTTTATGACAGTGGGTGGCTCTCCGGGTCCACGATTGTTTAGCGTATACCACGTATCCTTTGCCCAAAGATCTTCACCCGTAGTGGAAAGCAAACCAGTCACTTTTATATGCACGACGAAACCGGTTTTAAGACCCGGGATTTTTAGCTGGATTTTTTTACCATCCACGGATACCGTGGCCGAGGCTACAGTCAGTGTAGCCTTCTCAATCTGTGGCCCTCCGTACTGTGCCGTAGGTACATAGCGCCATTGCTCAGCTAAGTATTTTGTGGTCAAACCGCCTCCCGTTGTGGGGTGCGTAAATTCGAGTTCAAACCCGTCCGCTAAGCTACGCACGGCCAGCATATCAAAAGCGGTATTGCCCTTGGGAACCAGTTTCTGTAGTCCGGTCCAGGTATTGTTCCAATTCCAGGTGCCACCTCCGACTGATCCAAAGTTTACCGTGCCATTGTCCACACCTCCTATGCCACCCATATATATGTCGCCAGCTTTATCGATTAGGAGTCGATGCACCCCGCATTCAAGGCCACCCGTGAAGCGGAAAACGGCCCCTTGATATTGGGGAATACCGCTGGAATCCTTTACCTTTTCAAGAAAATAGCGTGCCATTCCACCAAAATGCACGTCTCCGGCCAGCATTTGCCCTTGATAGACTCCACCGGGAACCAAAATGGGATGCGTTGGAGAAAATCCGATGGCACCGTGTGGGACCCAAACTGCGGGCGGAGACTCCGCTCCATTGGCAAAGGGATTGAGAGCGTTATACCGATGCCCGTAGAATCGTCCAATTCTTAAGTGAATCAACTTGCTGGAAGGAAGCCAGTTTCCCTGATTGTCCGTAGCGAACATTTCTCCATCAGGGCCGATATCAATGCCATCCGCATTTCGCAAGCCACCTGCCAAAACCTGATAACCCACTCCAGGAGTCAATTTGAGCCAGGAATTCTGGTCTTTTGACAGAGGTGGTCCCGAGCCCCACCCTCCTTGGGTTCCATAAAAAGAACCGTCTTTATAGACAAGTCCATAGGTCCAGTCCCCTACCGGCGGCGCCCAACCACCAACAACCTTGGTAGGTACCGCCATAGCAGTGCCAGCAGGCACAATAATTTTGGACAATTCGGTTTGTTGCATCACATAGATTTCACCACTGACCACCTTGAGCCCCATTGGTTCGACCAAGCCTTGGGCTATTTTTTTTACCTGCACCGAAGCTGGACCTGTCCCATCCACTCCGGATACCAGGTACACTTCTCCTGTTGCGGTTCGATAACTCCCCCAAGTACAAATGGCCAATGTGCCATCCGCAAGAAAATCCATGCCGCCAATGCCTCTCGGCTGGAACGTGGCGGGTCGCAAGTTGACCAAGGAATATCCGGGATGCACCGTTTCCGGGAATTGGGCGAAAATGGCAGCAGGTAGAATCAGGGCCAAGCACAACAGGGTTTTAATTTGTGAAAACATTGAAGTCCCTTTTTCGTAAGGTATGCAAGGACAGCCGATCGGACTGGCCGAATATGCGTTAAGATTAGTTTCTGGTACGCCGAAAGCTATCTAAATTTACCATCGGTTAATATTATACCCTTTAGCTCCTTGAATTTGGTATGGTTTGGAAAAAGCTTCAATATTTACCAGTCGGAATTACTCTAACGAATTATCCGGTAATTGAGCTTAAATTCTCTCAAACCAGATGGTTATCGAAATTTTTAAGGAGCATGGCTTATGCACAATAAACGACCCCGATTTTCTGTTCCCAGCTTCATATTTGTAGTACTGGCTGCCTCGCTCCTATCCTTTGCACAAGGACCAGCAACCTCCAATTTAAGAAAGGTACTCGTTTGGAACAGTCCAAATGGTCATGAGAATACGCCTCAAGTTAATGACATGATTAAAAACATTGGGCTGGCAAATGGGTTTACCGTGGATGCCACTACCGACCCTACGTTATTTACGACATTAGGGCTTCGAAATTATGATGTCATCTACAGTGTCAATGGTGATTTTTTCGGCAATAAATTCAGCCCTGAGCAAAAAGCAGCGGTGCAAGCCTTTTACGGCTCAGGAAAAGGCTTGGGTTGTTTGCATCAATGTGACCGACCTGATCCTACTTGGACTTGGTACCAGGGCATTCTAGCCTGTGAATACAAGAATAATGCCGGAGTTGTACCCGCAGATTTGTACGCGGATAAAGAAGGCGAAGGCAGAGATGCGCGGGGTACCTTATTAAAAACGGGTGACAAATTCAATTACAACGAAGAATGGTACAACCCATCCTGCAATCCTCGCGGATTACCAGGAGTTCGAGTCCTTTTTACAGTTGATGAAAAAACCATCCAAGGCGGTGGGGGAACTTTGGGCATTGACCATCCTATTGCCTGGACGAGAGACTATCTAGGCAGTCGGTTTTTTATGAACCTCGGCGGACATACCAATGAATTTATAGCCAATGCCATTATCAAAAACCACGTCTTGGGTTCTTTAAAATACCTAGCCGGATATGCCGGATGCATGGACTCGACCTATATGGAGTTCAATGCCAAAGCGACCAACCAACCGGTTGGCACTTGCGTTACCAAAAAGTCCGTTGGCGTATTCATTTTCGATCACCAAGGGGATCTCGCCGGGAAAATCAATGCTTTGAATATCATGATTAAAGACCCGGGTATGCACAAAGTGCGCATTGCCGATGCTCAAGGAAAGATTATTTATACCGTTTCCGGTTCTGGTCCAAATTCCTATTCGCCTAAAAATATCGGGCGCGGTATCTATTTTGTTAAAGTCCTTACATCACATAGAAATTACCAGAAAAAAGTGATTTTTTATTAAAAAATTTCACAAGAGCAACTTTAATATCAAAGCCCATTTGTGCCGGAGAAATACTTTCATGGACAGTAATGTGTACGTAAATCCGGGGCGAGGCAAAAAACTTGCACTGGCTCTAGTCGTCTTAACCGGCCTACTTGCGGCTTCCATACCAGCCGACGAAATACAAAGAGACCGATCCGAAGACGATAAAATTGTTTCCCGATCCCCTCTTTTCATCAACTCCTCCCAGGAAATGGGACAGATGGTCAAAGGCCGCGATCCCTGGCAAGCGGTGGATATCAGCGGCGTTTTTGTTTCTCGGACGGGTGTCTGGCTCACTCAAAAAGCCACAATCAATGACCCGGTTGGCATGAGCGGTGGCATTGAATTTATTATGGGTGCCGGCGGTTTATTTTGGTACTCCTTTCCGGAAGAAATCGGCCAAGCGCACACTCGAGGCACAAAGTTTGGTCCGGGTATTTCCCAGGCACAAGCGATTTACAGCATGGGCGACATCACTGATCCAAAAGCCATCATCCAATTTGGACTCTTCCCCATCAAATACAACCCGGATGCCGTTAACCTAGGAGAATACCTGTTTCGTTCCGGCACCTACCCTGGTTTTTTAACAACTGGCAGCTGGAACATTATAAACAGTGCGGCGTATATGGGTCAGGGAATTCGCCTCCATTTATCCCATTTGGACCATAAAATCACTCAAGATTTCACTCTTTTCATGGAACGCGATAACGTACCTCAGTTCGACTTTACACCAAGTTATCTGGTCGCTGCAAATTTTGATTTTATAGAATTTGGTGCTGGCATCTCCTTCAACCATTTTTTACCCGTCAAGCCAAGCCTACTTAGACCTAAATTGGCTTCCAATGCCTATGTCAGTCTGGAAAGCTATCCGGAAATACCCACCCAAGTTTCAGGCAAGGATACCCTCCAGTATTACCATGCAGCTGGACCTCAAAAGGGTTTGGAAAAAGAATTTGAAAACTTGCAGCAGGCCAATGGCAATAATCCATTTAAAGAAAAGTGGTATACCGATACCCTAACGCATGCAACCAAAACCACCAAGGACGACCCTCTCTATTTGGCTACACCAGGGGCATTTGTAGAAACGGACGAGTTCCGGTATAAGCGCACAACCTCCTACTACACTTTCCAGGGCATCAAGTTGATGGCGCGGGTATCTTTGGATTTTAAGGAAATTTTTCCCTCAACGCATTTCACCCCCAATGACATGAGATTGTATGCTGAAGTGGCCATGCTAGGTGTAAAGAACTACCCCTTCTATTATGAGAACCGGCTGGAACGCATACCTGTCATGGTTGGATTCAATGTGCCTACCAATCGGTTTCTGGATATTCTATCCGTTCAGGCAGAATATTACCGATCAAGGTTTGGGAATAATCTGGATAACTTCTGGAAACAGGGACTTCCAATCTGGACACTGGATAAACCGGAATACCCGAATCGATACAACCCCAAGGATTTTACCCGAGATGACTGGAAGTGGTCTGTTTTAGGCAAACGACACATCACCAAGGGCGTCGAATTATACTGCCAAGTCGCAACGGATCATTTGCGATCGCTCCATTATGAAGGACGATTTTCGTACTGGCCTATATCGCAGAATCCTTCGCAGTGGTATTACATGACCCGTTTGGAATTCGGCATCTAGAATCCGGCTTTTAGAACCTGATAATTAATTTATTTCAATATAACCTAGACTAAAAAGGAGACTCCATTATGATGAATATAGGCTGCTTTGCACTTGTAGAACCATTCAGTCCCATGAAAAGACAGTTTAAGGCAATCGCTGAAATGGGTATTCAGTATGCCGATGTCACCGACAACCACACAGGGGCCTCTCTCGGTGTGGAGTTCGATTTTGCTGAAACCATCAGTCTCGCAAGTCGACCAGGAAAAATCAAGGATATGTTAGCGGAAACCGGCTTAACGCTTTCCACTTTTTGCGCGCATGGCAATTTGCTGGACCCCGCCTCACCGGATGTTTACGGCACCAACGAAATCATCCAGGCGATAAAACTGGCTTCTTTACTGGGTATCAAGCATGTCATCACTACTGAAGGACATTCTAAAACACGGTTTGCCGCCAACCTTACGGCTAAAGAAAGAATCTTTACTATTAAAGAAAAATTACAGAGCCCGATTGAATGGGCGGACGAACTTGGCGTTGAACTGATTTTGGAGCCACACGGTATTGTCACGGACAATGTACAATCCATGGGCGATCTTTTGAATGAACTGGGCGATCAGGTAGGCATCTGCCTGGATACCGGTAACAGCTGGTTGGGCGGTGCGAATCCTGTGGAATACGTCACTACTTTTGGTAACCGGATCAAGCACGTGCATTGGAAGGATCTTGGTGAAGAATGGGTTGCCAAAAGAGGCACCATTTATGGTTGCGGTATGGGCAACATAAAATTAGGCGAAGGCCAAATTGATGTAAAAGGTGTTTTTGACGCGCTCAAGGCCATCAATTATGAAGGCGGAACCACCATGGAAATTTTTGGACCTGCTACGGTAATGGCTTCCGCTCAAATACTGCAAGACTGGGACATCGATGGAACCTTCGTGGTACCTACTCTTGGCGCTAAAAAGGCGGTGTTGGTATAATGAAGAAAATCATCACCATACTAGGAATCATTGCCTTAGCTACTGTTGCACAAGCCAAAAAGCAAATCCACATTGGATACGTAATGGCAGGCCCGGATATTTATTACCGGACTTCCGCTGATGTCTTTACCCAACTTGGTGCAAAATTGGACTGGGATGTTTCAGTAACCAGTTCTGAATATACCGCCACAAAAGAAGTAGCGAATGTGGAAGACTTCATTGCCAAAGGCGTTGATGCCATTGTGCTGGTAACGGCAAATGCTGAAGTCGCCACTATAAATGCTGCCAAAGCCAAGGCCGTTGGAATACCCCTTTTCATGGTGTCCGCGTTGCCCAGCAAACAGGGGTATGACTTGCCCACTGGCATTGTAAGTGGCAACTGGCAGTTAATGGGTGCCTATACTGGAAAGTATATAGCCAGCAAGTGGAAAACGCCCCGCATTGCCATGATTGAGGGCGCGTATGGCCAGGGTATCGCGGAATCGATACGGGAAGGTTTCCTAAAATCTCTGAAAGATGCCGGCGCCGAAGCCACAATTGTTTCGAAAGCTTCTGGAGGATGGATGCGGAAAGGGGGCTTGGAAGCCGCTCAAGATATTATTGCTGCCCAAAAAGAAATCGATATTCTCTACTGCCAAAATGAAGAAATGGCTGCCGGAGCGCTGCAAGCGTTCAAGGAAGCTGGTAAAAAAGGCAAGATCACTGTGTTTTCAAACAATGGCAAGGAGATGGCGTGGAAATGGATTAAGGACGGCGAAATGGAGGCCACAGTAGCCAATGCACCTACTGGCGAAGGAGACTTGGCCTTTCAAATGGTCGAGGCTTACTTTTCAAAAAAGCCGTTCCCACGTCACGTATACATGGACATGACATTGCTCACCAAGAGCAATATCAATTCCGCAGTACCCTGGAAAATCCAAGACTACTTCAAGAAAAAACAATCCGGTGAATTGAAGATGGATTTGTTCTCAAGAGAACCTGTTGCCGCTTTTACCGAGTAATCTTTCCTTAAAACTCCTTTTGCTCAGTTAATCGCAAGAGGAGGAATTGTGACTGGCTCATTGTTGCAGCTGAGCGGCATCAGCAAATCATTTCCTGGTGTACAGGCATTGGACGATCTATCCTTTGCCTTACACAAAAGCGAAGTGCATAGCCTGTGTGGCGAAAATGGCGCGGGCAAATCGACCCTGATAAAAATTCTCGCCGGCGTTCATGCTCCCGATACCGGACAAATCTTGATTGATGGAAATGTTGTTCTAATCGATCACCCCCAGACTGCAAAAAATCTGGGCATATCCACGATATACCAGGAAAATTCGCTTTTTCAAAACCTGAGTATTGTTGAATATATTTTCGTCGGGCAAGAAATCCGCAAGGGCAAAATATTTTGCGATCGCAATGCCATGCTCACTAAAGTAAAGGAAATGCTCGAGGTCTTTGAACTGCATGCCTCCCCAAAAACGCTCGTAAATAAATTAGGCTCTGCAGAGCAAAAAATAATTGAAATTTTACGCGCTCTGATAAGGGAAGCAAAAATTCTTATCCTCGATGAGCCTACCGCTTCCTTTGGTAAAGCGGAAACCCGCAGATTATTTTCCGTACTGGATAAGCTGAAAAAAAATGGATTAGGCATCATTTACATTTCCCATCATCTCGAAGAAGTCTTTGAAATTTCCGATCGAATCACTTGCCTTCGCGACGGCAAAGTCATCAGCACTTATCAAGCCCATGAAGTGGATGAAAATAAAATAATCAGGGATATGGTTGGCCGTGACGCCTCACTGTTTTATAAAAGAGAGCCCGTAAAAACAGGTGAAACAGTTTTAGAAGTAGAAAACCTTTCCGGTAACGGCATACAGGATATTTCCTTTGAACTCAAGCAGGGGGAAATTCTTGGCATTGCCGGGATCGCGGGAGCAGGCAGAACCGAGCTCACCGAATTGTTATTTGGTGCCAAACCTAGACAAAAGGGGATTATCCGTAAAAACGGGGTGGAACAAACTTTTCGTCATCCCGAAGAGGCTATTAAAAATGGCCTGTGTTTGATCACGGAAGAACGAAAACTGACCGGTTTGTTTTTGCATCAGGATATCACTGACAATACCGCCATCGCGCAACTTTCAAAGGATAAGCAGAAGCTGGTAGCCCCTGCATCCTTGAAAAAAGCGGCCGTACGTTTTGTGGAACAATTTAAAATCAAAACCACCGGGGTCGGCAAACTGCTTGGCACTCTGAGTGGCGGGAATCAGCAAAAGGTTATTCTGGCCAAATGGTTTAAAACAAATCCTGACATCTATTTATTCGATGAGCCCACCCGGGGCATTGATATCGGGGCTCGGGAAGATATCTATGTCATGATGGTGGAACTTTTAAAATCCGGAAAATCCATTATTATGGTTTCCTCCGACCTGCCCGAACTGACGGCGCTAAGCGACCGGATTCTGGTTATGAAAAAAGGCAAAATCAGTGGAATTCTGAGTAAAGAAGAAATATCGGAAACATCCGTAATGGAATTGGCATTATGAAAAACATATTGGAAAGTTTGAAGCAGAACAGAACCATTCCACTTTTTCTGACAATGGTCGTTTACATAGTTGTGATCGCCATACTGGAACCCCAGTTTGTTTCCGCCTACAATATCAAAAACGTACTGCTCCAAGTTTCTGTCACGGGTATTGTTACTCTTGGGATGACCATTGTGATCATATCCGGGGGCATCGATCTTTCTGTCGGCTTTCTCATTTCTTTTGCCTGCTGCGTCATGGCCTATTTGCTGAATAAGGAAGTAGGCGAATTTTGGGTGGCTCTGACTGGTGTTGTCATGTGTGTGGCACTCCAGAGTATGGTGGGATATGTCATTTCTCGCACCAAGGTGGAGCCCTTTATCATTACGCTGGGAATGTACAGCATCTACAAGGGCGCGGCGCTTTTGACTACAGGCGGGTTTGAAATTCCGCTGGTGGATCAGTTTGAAACAATGGGCCGCAGCACCCTGCTTGGCCTGCCAACCCCGGTGTATATATTTCTGGGTCTGTGTCTAATTTTCACTTTCCTTTTCCGATACACGGTATTTGGTAGACAACTATTTGCAGTGGGTGAAAATAATGACGCGGCCTTTTTGGCTGGTATCCAGGTAAAGAATTTCAAAGTAAAAGTCTACGCCATCAATGGATTATTGCTGGGCTTGGCCTCCATCGTGCTTCTTTCCAGAATAGGTAGCGGAAACCCAAACATCGGTTCCGGATTGGAACTGGATTCCATCGCTGCCGCTGTGGTGGGGGGTGCAGCTTTGTCCGGAGGTAGAGGGACGGTGTTCGGGACCTTTATAGGGGTGGTGTTTTTAGGTATTATCGGAAATTCCATGAATTTGGTAGGCGTAGAATCTTACTGGCAAAACGTGACTCTTGGTTCAATAATTTCAGTAGCCGTCATCATCAGCAGCTTAAAAAAGTAGCCTTTCTCAAATATTTTGGCTGTTCGAGCCGATTACCTGTTGGAAAATTGGGATAATCGGCGAAAGAGTCGCCAACGGCCTAGGAATGTGCTAAAAAAGATTCTTTATTTTCAAGCCTATGAGGCCTTCCGCAAAATTTATTGATGGAAGCAAGATTTTCCATGCAGACGCATGCGATCCCTTGGTAGAAGCCTCCAAAAATGGCGAAATTAAATTGGCGGCAGCCCGCAGAGGGAATTACCCTGGTGAACCCTTACCCGATGGGGTGATGGAGGAGGTTGTTTCTATTGGCTGCTGGAATGCTTCTAAGAACCAAACTTGGGGGTTACCCTGGCACCGCAATGAGGGCATTGAATTTACCATGATCGATTTGGGCAAGGTTGCCTTTGAAGTGGAAGAACAAAAATTTCAATTATTCCCTAACAATTTCACCATCACACGGCCTTGGCAGCGTCATCGGGTAGGCGATCCCAATATTACAGCGAACAGGCTGTATTGGGTTATCATCGATGTGGGTGTTCGGCAACCGCATACGGAGTGGAAGTGGCCGGACTGGTTGCTAATGGCCCCTCAAGAACTTCAAGCTCTAACCAACATTTTGCGCGGCAACGAAAATCCGGTTTGGCAAGCTACAGCCGGAATCATCCGATCCTTCGAAAAAATCCGCGATTTGTTGGAAAACTATAAAGCCGAGCCAAACATCAGTCGGATGAAGCTGCACATCAATGAGCTTATCATGGAAACCTATGAAATGCTCAAAAAGTCTAAGCAACCCTTGGATACATCACTTACGAATGCCCAACGGACAGTAGAACTGTTCTTGATTGATTTGCTGAATCATCTCCCCTTGGAATGGACGCTGGATTCCATGGCCAAACATTGTGGGATGGGACGCAGTCAATTCAGCAATTACACCAAAAAAATCATCAACCAATCTCCCATGAATTATTTGATTGATATACGGGTGGCGGCGGCAAAAAAGTTACTTCTAGAAAAAAAATCGTTTAATATAACGGAAATTGCGCTGGCCTGCGGCTTTCAATCGGCTCAATATTTCGCCACTCAATTTCGAAAAAACACAGGCATTTCTCCGCGTGAATTCCGAAGGCAATTGGTAGAGTGAAATTAGATGCCGCTCGCGAATATTATAAAGCTACTAGTTCCTCAGAGACCTTGAAATTGTACTTCTTCCTGAACTCCATTGGGGATAACCCCGATCGCTTGCGGAATTGGGTGGCAAAATATTGACTGGTTTGGAATCCACAAATCCCTGAAATCTCGGAAATATTCAGGTCGGATTGTTGTGCCAGTAGGGTCTTGGCGGCCTCATACCGGCATTCTGCTAGATATTGCATTGGAGTCCGGTTGGTCAGTTTTCGACAATGCAAGGTAAACTGACTTCGGGCCAGCCCGCACTGACGGGCCATAATCGTCAAATCCCATTCAAAGTCCAGATATTTTGGTAATTGTGACAGAAAGTATTTTACGGTTCTGTTGACTGTCGTCAAAGATGGATTCAGGGCGGTTTTAGACTTTCTCTGGTTTTCCAAAAGGGACAACAAAAGCTGGTTTATCTGAACCTTTAGCCGAGACTCCAAAGAGGCAGCATCTCCAGCCTGTAAAGTGACAGCGATTTTACGAAAACATTCGCTTATTTCTATACTACTGCCCCACACTGGTTGTTCATTTCCTCGTAAGCATTCGGTTAGGCTTGCCAGATCCGTTGGTGAAAGAATGATCCAATCCGGCCAATGCCATTCAGAATGAGGTTGTCGCACTCCAACATCCAGAATGAGCCAATACAACCGGCTCGCGCCCACTTGTGGATCCCCAACCCTATGTTTTTGCCATGGGCGGGTAACCGTCAGATTACCCGGCATCAACTCGCCTTCCCAATCATCAACTGAGAATCCCAAGCTTCCCTTTTCCAAAAAAGTGATTTCCACGCCTTCATTACGGTGCCAATCCAGCCCCCAGGTCTGAGCCTTGCTGGCATCCCATATACCCACGGAACAGATTTCCTTTAAGCACATTTCCGGAAGACGTTTTCCAGGATACGCACCACGACCCCAGGCGCATAATTCCAACTGGCGCTGATCCGCCGCCGAGGAAAGCGGCTCGCACTTGTCCGCATGATAGACGATATTTTTTTCGATATAAATTGCAGGAGTTTCGCTCATAGTCGTGTCCTGGGCTGGATGCTCATTCCAATATAACGAACCGCGCCAAATCGTGAAGGGCGTGAATGAAATTTCGCCATGGTTTTAAGGGCATTCAAACCCGATTTTAGGTTTTTAAGGGGAACCGGAGACGTGAAAATCACAACTTCCCAGCTTTTGGACTTAGAGTAGTTTGCCCTTAAGTAAAATCAGGGCAATGTTGAAATAGATGACAATGCCGGTGACATCAATAAAAGTGGCCACAAATGGGGCGGAGGAGGTAGCCGGGTCCGCGCCCAGGCGCTTGAGAATCAAGGGGAAAAGTGCGCCGATCAATGTCCCCCAAGCAACGACAAAAATGAGTGAAAAATAAACGGTCAGAGCAATCAAAAACCAATGATCGCCATAGGGACTGGCAAACGCATTCCAAACTACGATGCGTAAAAGCCCTATTAAACCAAGTGCGGCACCAAGAATAAATCCGACCAGAATTTCCCTTCGAAAGACAAACCACCAATCGGCAAAGGTGACTTCGCCTAGGGCAATGGCTCGAATGACAAGGCTGGCAGCCTGCGAACCTGCATTGCCGCCCGTTGAAATGATCAATGGGATGAAGAGGGCAAGCACTACGGCCCTTGAAATTTCTTTTTCAAAAAAACTCATGGCGGTAGCCGTGAACATCTCCCCCAGAAATAAAATGGTAAGCCAGGTGGCGCGTTTACCGACCATTTCCTTGAGCGGCGCGTTGAGATAAGGCTTATTCAAGGCCTCTACACCGCCCTGTTTGTGAATGTCCTCGGTCGTCTCTTTTTCGGCTAGGTGGAGAATGTCATCAATGGTAACAATGCCCAGGAGAAATCCTCCCTCGTCGCTAACCGGCAGCGCAGTGCGGCTGGAGTACTTCTTGAAAACCTGGATAGCCTCTTCTTCCGGCTGGTAGGCGCTCAGGGTTACAAACTGACGATCCATGATGTCCACAATTTTGCGATCCAATGTCGACAGAAGAAGTTTGCGGATGCTGATCTCGTCTACCAACCGGCCCTTGTCATCCACTACGTACACTTCGTTCAGAGTCTCCTTGCCCTCGCCATTTCTGCGGATGAAATCGAGCACACGCTCCACATCCCATTCCTGCTTGATGGCCAAAAAATCCGGGGTCATCAGTCGACCAATGCTGTCCTTGGGAAATTCCAACAGCCGCTGGGCTTCCTTCCGCTCGCGGGGCTTGAGAAAGCTCAGTAACTGACGAGTTACACTATGCGGAAGCGATTCCAGGAGTTCCGTTCGATCATCCGGATTCATCTCATTGATGATGGCGGCCACGCGCTGATTGCTTAAAGAGTTCAGTACGCTTTTTTGAACGTCGACGTCAAGCAACTCGAAAATTTCTGTCGCCTTTAATTCTGGTACCTTTTCAAAAAAGTTTGCTAGACCCAAGGATTCCAGCTGTACCACGATTTCCGCTAAATCTTCGGCGGGCAGGGTTTCACAAATCTCTGATAAAGCTTCCATATCCCCAGTTTCCAGGGCGGATTCCAGATCAGGATAAAGCAGTTGGGTTTGCAGTTTTCTTCCCGGCATATTCAGACCCGTTCGAATAGCCTAAAGCGGTAGGCAATGCTTTCTTCTTCCAATACGGGGGAGCTGGCCGTTTCATGAAACTCTTTTCCCAAATCGGCTAAAAAAGTATCGCACGGAAATTCAGCGTCAATGTCGGTAAGGTACACTTTGGAACAATCCGGCCGCTTGAGCGCTTCCGAAAAAATCTCACCGCCTCCGGCCACAAAAACATTTTTCACCGAAGGGTTCCAGGCGAGGTCCTCAAGCGCAGACTGCAAGGATGGCCAAACATGATGGGAGCCATGAAAAACACCAGGGGTTATAGTGCGGCTTAAAACGCCGTTGAGACGGTCTGGCAGCGGCCGAAAGCGAGCGGGCAAAGAGTCCCAGGTCTTGCGCCCCATGAGCACCGCATTGCGCGACCCAGGATTGGGGCTGGAAAGTTCGGAGTCGGCACCGATGCGTTCTACCAAGCTCTCCCAGGTAAAATGCCGTTTGTCCTTGAATGCTTGGTCCATGCGGTAGCGGGCCGCTACAGCGATTGGATCCGGACAGGAGGTCAAGTCCTTGAAGTAACGCATGTCGCCTTTAAGCTTCCACGGCAAGGCCCCGGCTTTTCCAATGCCACCTTTTCGGTCCGCAGCAACCACCAAACTGAACACTTAAACCGCCACCGGGAATTTAATGAAAGGCTCGTGAACATAGTCGACCAACTGAAAGTCAGAAAGCTCCAGATCAAAAAAAGGCTTGGCTTGGATAAGCACTTTGGGAAGGGGGTGCGGCCGACGCTGCAACTGCGTTTGCAAACCTTCGACATGATTGAGGTAAATATGCGCGTCGCCCAAGGTATGCGTGAGTATTCCAGGTGTGAGCCCACATTCCTGCGCAAACATCATGAGCAGTAAGGCATAGCTGGCGATATTAAAGGGCACACCCAGTGCCAGGTCGGCGGATCGCTGATACATTTGCATGTCGAGTCGTCCATTGATTACGTAAAACTGGAAGAAGGCATGGCACGGAGGCAAGGCCATGCGATCGATATCGGAAACATTCCACGCGCTGACAATAATTCGGCGCGAGTCCGGATTATTCTTGATGGTGTCCAAGGCAATTTTAATTTGATCCACGGATTCACGCCGGAGCGCGCCAGTGGTGGGATCTTCAACAAACTTGGGCCATTTACGCCATTGATACCCATAAATGGGGCCTAACTCACCCTCTTCATTTGCCCAGGCATTCCAAATCGGTGTATGCTGTTTAAGGCCATCATTGATATTAGTCGAGCCCTTTAAAAACCATAGGAGCTCTCGGAGTACGCCGTCAAAGAGCGTCTTTTTGGTGGTGACCAACGGAAATCCATTGCGCAAATCGTATTTAGCATGAAGGCCGAATAACGATATCGTCCCGGTTCCGGTTCGGTCTTGTTTCTTGTCCCCGTTTTCGAGAACATGGCGGACTAAGTCCAGATATTGCTGCATGTTGTACCGGGTGGGAAAGGTACAAAAAGGCCTTAAGGCTGGAATCTATCGCGGCACCACCCTATTACCGCTATTTACCATCAGCTCCTTACAGGATATCCAGATCAATTCCCACCTATCGGTCACCTGATTGTGAACAGGTTCCGCCGCTAACCGGCACCCACGAAGGAGCGCCTCTTGCAGCCCTGGGGGTAAGCTGGCACGGTTGAGTGCATTCTTGGGGTAATAGCTATCCTGCACTGCTTCTAACGTGCCGCTGCGAAATTTTGAAAAAGCTTCCGCTTCCAAATCAGGATTTAAGCCATGCTCCCTCATGAGCAGTGCTAAGGATTCCACACCATTTTGGAATTTTGGCAGTACGTCACTCCCCAATACAAATCCAAAGTTTTTCCTTGCCATATAGTGGCTCAGGCCGCGCCAAAGCAACTTAGTGGCTTTCACAGTATCACAACCCGGCAAGAATGCCGGTGAACCCATTTCCACTACCTGTTCGCGAGAGTAGCGAAGGGCAGTCACGAGCGCTGAGAGTTGGAATCTCCCTGTTTCTAGAGGGCCTAAAATGGGGTTGGCACCCCCCAGACCCATTAGACGAGTGACCGCTAATAGCTTGCCGAAACCATTGTGTAGCATCAAAAATTCGCAATACGGTACAGCTGACGGAGAAAAAATTCCCGTTGCCTGGGTAGCATGGGGGAACCCCCCTGAAGCGCGTTCCAGGGCCAGACAGTTTTCCAAGGCCTCGATATCTTCCGCCAGGGCAAGACTATGCCCCAAAATTCTCAAGGTCGCAGGGGCAAAACTATTATTTGAGGATTTAGGGGTTATCCTGTATGGAGGATTGTTGAAATGGGTGTTCATGAAGTGGAACTCCTTTCAAATCAATGGGTTTACAGCATTTTCCATGTTTTAATAAAATACCTTCCCAATGTTTCAGTCTTGATTCAAAGGTCACTCGACTCTATTTCTGAACGTTCCTTGGATGCTACCGTGCCTTGCCGGGGAAGTCACCGAGAGGTTAACCCGGCCAAAAGGCTCTATTCACAAGTGTTAGGACAATGTGAACAGCGCTATTTGGTGCCACAATACCCACCTGAATTTACTCTCAATCGCCCGAGAATCCCCAGAACTTCCACCCCCCATCCATTGAAACCATGCTTTTGGCGAAGTGCAATTCGATTTCTCTACCTTCTCTTTTGACCCATACATGCAAGCCATGCATGAAAAACATTCGGCCACATTCCTCTTTGACCCCAGTAAAGGCGAACTTCGAAAGAGAAGTACCTGGACCAGGAAAATTGGTGAGTTCACGAAGCAGCATCTTCCGGTTATCCATCAAAAAAAATCCCATCCGAAAGTTCATGTCATCGGTATTTACAGTGTCGGAATTTGGTAAAAAAGGATAAAGGGCAATATACTCCTCCCGCATGACACTTAGTCGATAGAGGCCGGCGGTATCCCCTTGATTCAACAATACAATTGCTCTTTGCAGCAATTCTTCCGGGCTTTTAGCCTGATCGATAAAAATCGGTTTATAGATGTTTTGAGATTTTACAATAGGCTTCGATTTTGGCTTGAAGGTGATTTCTGAATACGAAGTGCTTACAACTAAAAGACAGAAAAAGGCAAACACCTGCGCTGAAAGTGCTTGCCTCCATAAATAAAAGGCCGACCTCGAACGGTCGGCGGCAAAAACTGGAATCAACGGCCACCCTCAGTATGCGTGATCATTACCTTGGCGCTATGGGTCTCACCCACCGCGGTTACACGGACAAAGAATAGACCATTTTGCAATGTCTTGAATTCATTCTTGCCCAAGTGATTGCGTCCCTGATGCAGATTAACTGTACCAAGGTTTACTTGGACTCTTCCGGTTAGGTCCAGTATTTGGATATTGGCGACGGTCGCGAATCCGGCCTGAACAGTTAAAGCTCCTGCCTCCATGCTCAACATGCCAATTAAGGAAGGCTTTGCCAAACTGCGCGCCGCGATGCCTACTGTTGGGCGGGCCTTACCATTAGCGTAAACAACGGTGCCTGGCAGGGTCCAACCCTTATACCAGTAATTGGCAGTATCCGTTCCGATGATGGCGCCTACGGAATCAGCCGCCAAACTGGTACTGGCTAAGCCCATATCCATGTAGAGCGCCGAGTCCACATACTTAACCGTTGAATCAAACAAAACTTTTAGGCCTTTTCCGACCACGGAAGTATCCTTAACATCCCATTTGGATTTAAAGGTTCCGGTGATAAAGGTTTTGTTCAAGCTAAGCGTGGGAGTAGCGGCAATCATATTGTTAGCGCTCGCCAAATCTAATACTGATACCATCCAAGCCGATGAGTCTCCAACCAATAGCATGCGGCTATATTCTCCACCCATATTTTCCTTGAACTGAAGGGGACCTTTATTCACACCATTGTCGACCACGGTGATATTGGACCATTTGGGATGAGACTGGGGTACCTTACCGGCTACGGGATTGCTGGAGGCTTCAATGCCATTGTCTCCGACTTTTTCGGTATAGGTGGTATCATGATACTGGCCATCCTTGGGCCCACCCACATATTTCAAAGTATCCCCGGTGGGACCGTAGAAATAATAATGGCGAGCTTGAGCGGAATCCTTGCCCTGAATAACCATCATGTACTGACCCATGCCGGAATAGCCATTATCCATATCGAAACCATCGTCGGTTTCATTGGTAGCGACGAAATGGGAAACATTGACGGTTCCACCGAAAAATTCAAAGGCATCATCATCGCCATTATTGCTTTGGATATGATGTAAGACGGTTTTATCGCCCACACCGCACAGGGTCAAGCCATTCAGTTCTTTATCCACTTCCACGGCAAAGCCAGGATAGTTGATAGTCACATAGGTCATGACACCGCTGCTATCATGGGCATCATTGCCGCCATAAGCCCATTCCGGAATGGCTTCAAAATATTTTGTCGGCTCATTGGTAGGCGCTTTGCCCAAAAGGACAATGCCGCCCCAGCCGCCACGTTTCAATTCCGTAGAGGTGAAGTTAATGGGCTTAGCTTTGGTACCCGGAGCTACTAGGTAGGCTCCCCGGTTGACACATAGAGTACCACGGGTCGAGTACTGACCCTTAATGGTTGTACCGGGTTGGATAGACAATGTCATGCCCGAATCCACGGTGGTACGGCCCTTGATGATCCAGACATGAGCGCTGTCGAGCATTTTATTAGCCATGATATGACCTGAGATGGTATCCGTAGGCAGGTCCGCAGAAGCGAATCCAGCTATCAGGCCGATACCGGCCAAGGTGGTGCGTAAATTAATCATTTTTGATCCTTTCAAATTTGGTTTGATAATTAAATGAAAACATTTTTTTCGACTCAAAACTCAAGGGTGTAACCCAATTCATAAGCGGTGCCCTCCTGAGACTCCTCTAAAGTGTATTGACGTTTAACCGTGGCATAAACTCGTTCTAAAACAGCTGAAGGCACGGTATAATAATGAAGCAAATCATTATATTCCCTAGCCTTAATTCGCTTGCGTGAGGAAAGCAAATTTTTCACTTTTATTGTGAATTGATGATGTTTGTAAAAAGTGATGCGACCTAAATAGTCCAAGCTTGGAAAAGGTTGTTCGTATTCATCCGGCACAAGCTGAATGCCAACATTGCGAATTCTTTCCCCGGCCACATTAAAAGCCAAAGACTGCGTCCACGCTAATTTTTGCCATTCCATTTCCTCACCCAAGGTTGCATTGATAAGGTATGGGCTTTGACCCACCATCGGCCGTTTTAAAGAAGTGCTTTCTCTAGCCTGAGCCGAATCCAAGCTGACCTCAGAGTGCATGACCGCCATATTTCCACCCAAGTTCCAGCCCTTTAAAAAATTGCCAATACCAAGATTGCGGCCAATTGATTCCAAATCGATCATGGCTTCCACTTCGGCCCCACGGACATAAGCTGAAACCGCATTTTGAAAAGACTCGGAATGATTATTGTCGGCAACGGGCTCAACCGGATCTCTAAAATCTTTCCGGAACAAGGAGAATGATAAGATCTGACGGTTGGGCAAGTACCAGTCATACCTTAAGTCCAAATGCTGTACACGCGTTTCTCGTAGCTCCGTATTTCCCGTCACGGTACGATCTTTGATATAATCGTTGTATCCATAAGGTGCGATTTCCCGAAACTCGGGATGTATGGCTGTATTCGCGCGAATCAAACGGAGTTTTGAATTTGAATTCAGATCGACACTCATGCCCAGAGTCGGGAAGAAAGAATTTTCATCCAAATCGACGGTCCTAGCGGCAGCGGCGATTTTGTCTAAATCCGTTCCGAAGTTCTGGCCGG
>JAYSRH010000416.1:0-7536 GCA_043721115.1 Fibrobacteria bacterium
CCATACACATGGGCCATGACTAGAACCTGAATGGGATATGGGTTGGTGCGCATTAAAAAAGCCCGTGAAGGGTTAGAATTTAAAACCACTTCGTAGGGAATTCCGCCGCTATATTCGTATTGAGTACGTTGCTTTTCGAAATCACGCCCAAAGGACCAGTGAGAATAGTTTACCGGTAGGTTATAAGACATAATCTCGAGCATCTTTTGGGCAGGTATGACATCAAATTCTTGAGGAAAGCAATCCAATCCAAATTCTGCCACAATTTTTTGAATATGATTGTCGGCTTTCACCAAGCGGTGCATGTCGTTGTGGCCGCTCAAATTCTTTTCTCCTTGGAGAAAAAAACTTTTAAGGCCGGATAAACATGGCTTTTATTCTTCAGTATGACTCCTGCCATAGGAAGTTCATGGCGTTGAGCCAGGTAGTATTCAAAATCGGAATCCCGATAGGAGGTGTAACGTTCTAGTTTGAAAGACTCCTCGAAATTTCGCATCAATTGTTGACCATAAGCTACTTCCGTGCGGATTTCACCATATCCCAGCATATTGGGATTCTTGTCCAATAAACGTTTTACACTATGCATCGTTTTGGCAGGATCCCAATCCTCGCCATCGGAAAAATGAAAGGCATATGCATTCCATTTATTAGGTGGGTAATCGGTTTCGATAAGATGTGTGGCCAAATCATAAGCAGACGCGCAAACCGTACCGCCCGATTCCCCCTTATGGAAAAATTCCTCCTCGGTCACCAGTTTGGCTTCTGATGTGTGGGCAATAAAACGGATATCCACATTTCGGTATTTGTGTTTGAGGAATTCTACCATCCAGAAGAAAAAGGAACGGGCCAAGTATTTTTTAGTGGTCGACATACTTCCGGAAACATCCATCATCGCCAAAATCACAGCATTGCTATGGCTTTCGACATTTTCTTTAACTACCCTATATCGGAGATCGTTATGTGCGAGAAAAGGCTTGAGTTTATTTTCTTCCTCGGTAAGCTCTGCTTCAGGATCAACCTGGTTAAGCAGTTCTAGTGCTTTCTGATAATCACCCCGAAACTTGTTGAGCGCTTTTTGACAGAGCTCCAGGGATTTACCGGTTTTTTCAGCCAATTTTGAAACCGAATCGGCTGCCCTTTTAATGGATTCCCGAATACTTCGTTTTTTATCCAGATTCGGTTTTAAACCATGTTTTTCAATATCTTCAAAACTCCAACCCTCGGGCACCACGGTCTCGGCAATTTCTTTTTTACGCAGATCAGGAAGTTGCAAATCCTCCATCATCATCTGTATGAGTTCTTCTATGTCGACTTCCGTCTCCATATAGTCTTCACCTGCTGCATCCGCAGGCTTTCCGCCTTTTCCAGATCCTTCCCCTTGCCCGTCTGGTGCCCGACGCCGTCCAATAACATCGCCTTTGTCTTTTTTCCCATGGCCGAGCCCATAACCGCCGCCACCTTCCCCACCTTGCCCGCCTTTACGCTTTCCGTAAATGAACTGATAGGATTTAATTCCGCGGATGGGAATTTTTACGGTTTGGCCTTTTTTCCGGGAGATAATACTCTCTTCGGAAATCACATCCGCGATATTTTCCCGGATGCTATCTTTAATCTTCTTCTGGTGACGGGCCACATCCTCTTGGCCCCGCTTGGAAATGTCCCAATCGACTTCGCGCACCGTCATGGAGATTTACTCTTCTTTCCTTAAAACCTCACCCACGTATTGTAACAAGCGTTCTGCATTGCGTTCGGAGTACCCCTTGGACTTGAGCGAATCGATGGCATCGCCTCGTCGTTTTAAAGATTTTGGATCTTTTTTATTGGGATCCGCAATAGTCAGGCTGACAACGTTTTTGAGATCCGCCATCAGTTTCTTTTCAATCGCCTCATTCAACGGCTGATAGGATTTAAAATCAAACGGCTTACCTTGATCCAAAGCATCGGATTTGAAAACGAATATGCCTTGTCGAAATTCCCGTTTGGCATTTTCAGATACGCCAATCATCTCTTCAATGCTGCGCATCAGCCTTTCGTCCGCTTCTAACGCTTCTCCGGTAACTTGATCGGTCATTTTTTTCTTGAGGCAGAATGAAGTCGTGTGCTTGATGTAATTGTCGAATAGGGATTGCGCCTGGTCTTCATAAGCAAAAAGGAAAGCCCGGTTGACTTCCTTTTTTGCAACTTCTCGGTATTCGGCATTGACACTGCCTTTGTCGGCCATCAATAGGCGCAGATAACGCTCGGCTTCTTCTTCCGTAAACCCAATATGGTGGCCGAAATTATTGCGCAAGGAACGCAGCACATCCAGCGGCATGATACTGCCTTCTTTTTCCTTTTCAGAAAGGGCAACATTGATCGCATTGACCACAAAACGGGGTGAAATGCCAAACATGCCCTCCCCTTTCTTTTTCCCTTCAATTCGCATGGCTTTGAGATCCGCTGGATCCTTTTCCTGTTCCATTACCGCTTCACCATTGTAATACCGCATTTTTTTGATAAGATCTGGACACAGTGACGATTCTGTTAACCGTGTGAGCACGGCAAACATAGCCGCCACTTCCAATGAGAACGGGGCAATATCGATAGTGGAAAACTGCGAACTGGCGATCATCTTTTTATAAATGCGCACTTCGTCATCGATGCGGAGGTTATAGGGCACGTAAATGGGATACATGCGGTCGTGTAAGGCTTCGTTTTCCTTGTTCGACTTGAATTTTTCAAACTCCGTCTGATTGGTATGGGAAAGTATGACCAGATCCGTATAAATCTGCGGAAATCCCGGTACCTTGATGAGCTGTTCCTGCGCCACCGTGATCAGCACGTAATGAAATTTAATGTCGCATTTTAAGATTTCAATGTATTCGATCAAGCCTCGATTACTGATTTCCAATTCGCCATCCAGACTGTAGGCCCGCGGGTCCGTTTCCCCAAATTCAGTGATCTTGGAAAAATCAACATGCCCGATCAGTTCGGAAATATCCTGGTTTTTTGGATCGCTGGGTTGAAACGTGCCGATTCCACGGCGCGCACGCTCGGAAAGCGTAACCTGTTTCACCTTTACCTTTTCCCAGAGGATTCCACCTTTTTCATCGCGGAAGTCCTTATTGTTCAAAAGGCGGTGGCGACAAATTGGACAAAGATCCCCTTCGATTTTTATACCACCGAGAATATCTTCCCATTTTGCGCGATCATGACGGGGTACCAGATGAAGCGGATCTTCGGACATCGGACAACCGTCGATGGCGTAAATGGGCATGTTGTTGGAATAGTCTTCCAGTCGTTTTTTTAGCAAGCTGGCAATGGACGATTTGCCCGAAGAAACAGGCCCTACCAACATCAGAATTCGCTTACCAGTTTCCGTGCGCCGGGCGCCCGCATGAAAGAACTTCACAATATCGTGAATGGATTCATCCACCCCGAAAATGTTGCCTTCAAAAAAATTATACTGGACCAGATCTTCATAACCGGGAAGCAGGTCTTTCTCCGTAGTGGGGTTCGTCCCCTGTGAAATAATCATATTGTAAAGACGGCTGGGAGCCGACATCGCCAAGGTGGGCGTTGCCTTGACTAATTCCAGATACTCCAGGCATGTGCCTTGCCAAGAGGTGGCATTTTTCTTCGCTCGATTTTCATTGATAATTGATTGGAAATCGCGGTTTTCGTCTACCATTGGTAGCTTCCCTTCTCGCTGAAACCTGCCTATATATTACGCTGTCTCGTTCTGGAAAACATCAATTTTCTAAATTTTTCTGCTTTGGAATTGGTGTCCGGCCGCAAGTTACTCGGGTTACCGCTCACTTCCCTTGTAACGGCAATGGTTGATCTATTGTCGTCGAGTAGCGGTTTTTTACTAATTTCACTCTTTACTCATATAAAATTTATCGTACATAGGAATTCCCAACACCATGACCAAGATCAATTCAAATTATCTAAAACTGCAAGCCGGTTACCTGTTCCCGGAAATCGGAAAAAGGGTTAAGGCTTATGCGACCGAAAACCCGACTGCAAAAATTATTCGCTTGGGAATCGGGGATGTTGTCTTGCCATTGCCTCCTGTAATTTTGGAAGCCATGCACAAAGGCGTTGATGAAATGGGTAAAGCCGAAAGCTTTAAGGGCTATGGTCCGGAGCAAGGCTATGATTTTTTACTGCAAGCCATTTCCAAGCATTTTCAATCACAGGGCGCACAGGTGGCACCGGATGAAATTTTCGTCTCTGATGGTTCAAAATGCGACACAGCCAACATACAGGAAATTTTTGACATCGACAATGTCATTGCCGTCACGGATCCAGTGTATCCCGTTTATGTGGATACCAATGTGATGGCAGGACGCACCGGTGAGGCCGAAGCCGGACGCTATGGCAAGCTCGTCTATATGCCGACCACGGCTGAAAATGGTTTCGACCCAGAAATTCCAAAATCTTCTTCAGTGGGAGCAGGGCATGTAGACCTCATTTATCTATGCTCGCCAAATAATCCTACCGGAGCGGTGATGCCCAGAACCTCACTAGAAAAGTGGGTTGCCTACGCTAAGGCGAATGATGCCATAATCCTGTTCGATGCTGCCTATGAAGCCTTTATCCAAGAATCAGGATTGCTCCATTCTATTTATGAAATTCCAGGTGCCCGGGAAGTCGCGATCGAGTTCCGAAGTCTTTCCAAAACCGCTGGCTTTACCGGTACCCGATGTGCGTATACCGTTGTACCTAAGGAATTGAAGGCCAAAAATCAAAAAGGCGAATTAGTAAGCGTTCATAGCTTATGGAACCGTCGCCAAACCACCAAATTCAATGGTGTAAGTTATCCCATTCAAAAAGCTGCAGAAGCCACTTTCACCGAAGCCGGCGCAAAAGCCATCCACGACAACATCGCTTATTATATGGAAAACGCACGAATCATCCGCGAAGGCCTTCGAGCAGCCGGATATACTGTATATGGCGGTGTCAACGCGCCCTACATCTGGCTAAAAGTTCCCAATGCCATGACTTCATGGGCCTTTTTTGACAAGTTACTTCAGGAGGCCCAGGTTGTCGGAACTCCAGGATCGGGATTTGGTTCTTGCGGTGAAGGCTATTTCCGCCTAAGTGCATTTGGTTTTCGGGAAAATGTTGTTGAGGCAGTAGAACGGATAAAAATGCGACTGAAGCCTTAAATAATTTAACTCTGGCAGGAAACCTATTTTATTCTCAATTTTCTTGTTTTTTGGAATCCAAAGTGCCGGGGAATAGGTTTAGATTCTATACAGTATTGCCATTTTTATTAAAGGAGCAGTAGGATGCTAAAACGATATTTAAAAAGTCTCGCCTTGGGTTTGGTCATGGTGTCCGGTGTATGGGCTGGAGGCCATAACTTTGGATTGGGTTTCGTATTGGGCGAACCGACTGCGTTGGACGCTAAATATTGGACCAGCGCAACTACGGCAATGGATTTCGGTCTAGGCTGGGGTTTCGGATACAATAACTACTACGACGACCGATGTTGGGATGCGGGTTATTATAACAAGCATCAGGGCTATTGCAGTGATCGCGGATATTATGGCAATGGAAACAATCGGTACGGATATCGGGGTTTACACTTGCATGCGGATTACCTGTTCCACAACTTTAATGTGATTCAAACTTCGGAAAAATTTCCAATTTATTACGGACCAGGCCTTAACTTGAACTTTTGGAATCATGGGGACGCCCAAATAGGATTCCGCGGAGTTATCGGCATTGCCTGGATGCCACGCGCGACACCTATTGACCTCTTTTTTGAAATCGCTCCAGTACTGGTATTATTCCCAGGACCTTGGTTGGATGTCAATGCTGGCTTGGGTGGTCGGTTTTACTTTTAATAGGCCGATGGTACCTACCGGAAATGTAGAAGGAGGGATCCTCTGGAAGCTCTTTTAGAAAAAGTTCTTTCCATTTTTGAATAAATTTTGTCCTGTTCATATCATCATCTTGGATTGAATGAGCCCGGGCATTCGCGCCAGTTTCAGAGGAATGCAAAACTTTACTTTCTGGCTGGTAGACGACACTAAGTCCCATTTTACGCACTTTGAAACACAGATCCAAATCCGCATAGAAAATAGTCCCCTCGGTAGAAAAACCACCAACTGCTTGAAAAATTTCGCGTTTAATCATCATTGCGTCGCCGGTCAGGGCAGGCAATTCTTTTGGTCGGTTGATTTTTTCATCATTGGGTTCTGCCAATCGATGCAAATATTTAGGGTAGGCATTTGGGGTAAACACAATTCCAGCACTGGAAATAGATCCGTCTGAAAAGAGGTGTTGGGGACCGACTATACCTACTCTCTTGTCATGGATTCGGTCCAGAAGATATTCAAGCCAACCTTCACCTAATGTAGTACTACCGTCGAGGAAAACTAGAATTTCAGCATTCGTAATGCCTGCGGCCTTATTGCGTAATTGGGCTACTCCGATGGGGTTTAGGGTTCGTTCGAATCTGAGCCAAGGGTGAGTTTGTACCGATGTTTTTAGAAAATTCTCAGTGTCATCATTAGTGAAATTATCCAAAACTAGAACTTGTACCGCGCCACCCATAAAACGAGTCAAGGCAAGGGATTCGAGGAAACTTTTCGTTATTTGCAAATGATTATCAACACAAACGATAATTTCCACCGTTGAATTACCGATGAGATTAAGAATACCTAGACGCAAATTAGGTTCTGAGAGACCCTTTTTGATAATTCTTTGGGCTCTTACGACGAATTGGTAGGTGTTGGCCCGTTCCATAAATGCTTGCTCATCCACTTGCATTGCATTTAGTACGGGTATAATTTCATCGGATACTTTAACATCATGAACGAAACGGCCGTCTGCATAAACCTCGAATCCAATTTCCTTCAATAGCTTTTCAAAAGTCTGCAAAGTAAAAAATCGAAGGTGCGTTCGATCAAGTAGACCATTATCACTGTATTCCCACTCGCCGCGAATAAGTCCGGAAATAATGGACCAGTGGGCAACATTGGGTAAGCAGCAAATTATATTTCCATTCGGAGAGAGTAGAGCCGTTGCCAACTTTATAACCCGAGCGGGATCAATCAAGTGCTCCAAAACATCCGCAAAAATAATACAATCGAATTGTTCGCCTGATAAAAGCGACCAATCAAATTTCTCAACATCGGATATAAATACCTTATCAAGCACATCTTTAGCTAGCTGCCCCACTTCTTCGAACAATTCGATCCCCACATAATAGGAACCGGGATTTCGATCCTTTATTGCCGAACCAAGTTTGCCCTTGGCACATCCCACTTCTAAATATCTTGTGCTTTCGTCAGGAACCATTCGCAACACTAAGCTATTCACGCCTTCGTAGTACTTTAGCGAGTCTTTCATTTCATCCCGATACCTTAATATCCTGGGCGTACTTGGCTATTACTTTTGCATACGTTTCATTCAATTTTTTTGCAGCTTTCTCCCAAGTAAAGTTCTCCAATACAAATTCGCGCAATTCCGAATTATGCTTACTATCAAATGCTTCCAAAATGGCCTTACGAATGGACTCCGGACGGTTTGGCTCACAAT
>JAYSRH010000417.1:0-7511 GCA_043721115.1 Fibrobacteria bacterium
TATCCGGGGCATCGGGGCAAGAGTCAGGTCCGAAATACCGCAATAAGACCAGCGGTTCGGATCCGGTATTCTCATAGGTCACGCCGGCCACGGCTGCAGCATGGGACACGAACACTTCATCTTCCACCATTTGGCCATAACGGATCATGGCTGGACTTTGCACCCGGGTTTTGTTGATGCGGCCTGTTCCTTGCACCGTGATAAGTCCGGCAGCACCACCATCCTTAATGGTGACTTTGACACCAGGATTCAGGGTGAGCTCTTTGGAGGTGAACAATTGCTTGCCCGCAAAATTTCCGTACACGACCCATTTGTCTTCGTACCCTTCCGATGCGGTATCGGCCACGGGAATCGGTTCCAGATAATGATGATCGCGGAAGTTGGGATCCAGGTTTCCTTCCCAGTCCAATTGATCCACCAAGTAGTCGAGGTCGTGTGCATGCTCGACGGGGAAATCCTTGGACAACAGTTCCCACTCAATGCGGCGGCCTTCCACCATGCTCTGGAAATAAGCGAAAACGTCGCTGCCCCATTGAGGTTCATAGGTCACAAAGGATCCGGGAGCGTGCAGAATACGGTCCGGCACATGCCAACCGGTTCCCGGCTTGAGGCGATAGGCCTTGGCCAAGTCGATGATGCCGTTGTCGCCCTTATTCCAGTTTTCCAAACAGCGACGGATGTCGGATTTGGTGACACCGGGCTCCAATCCAAAATAGGTATGCGGAAAATTGTTGCCGATGGCGTTTAACTGCGGTGGGAAATAATAGCCTTCCGGCTTGCCTTCCCGGCCCACTTTCTCGGCCTGTTCCGCGCTTTGATGCATATGATGCGCGATGGGTCCCATATTGTCGAAATACTTGGAGTAGACCGGCCAGCGCTTGTACTTGTCCCACATGGCTTTTCCGATAAGCGTGGCGCCTTCCGCGGCTACGGCCTCAAGCAGAGTAAAACGTTCGCCATCGTTCACGACATAGCTCAGGCCTTCGTCCAAAGCCCGGTTTTCATTGCCGGCTTCAGTTGTAGACGCAAACCAGCGCTCGCATAAACCACCGCGATGCGCGCCTAGTGCGTAAATATCGTCCGGGTGGAGCTTGATGCGTCGGCCGGGAATCATGAAAGAACGTGGAACCCAAGCGGGTGCCAAACGAAGGATGCCCTCACCGGATTCAATGGCGGCTTTGACATTCGGCTTTTTGCTTATTTTCGGTATCGACATTATATCGGTCATGGTGCTGCTTTCATGGCTTTCGGTTTCGATTTTCGCTCACTCAAATATAGGCAAAAGACTCTTTATCGTACAAGATTGGCCAGTCGCACCTCAAACACCCCGACCCTCCGAAAGTTCAAAGCTCTTGGTCGAAGATTTATGAGGAAGTGGATTTGAAAATGACTTCCAATTATGTATGCTCTCCTTGCATGAAATACAAAAATTCGACCTACTTTGCCTCGACCCATTTCCGGTTGCCATCTGCCGCCATTCTGGCCCTGACCATGCTGGTCTCCACGGTTTCCGCGACCAACTATACTATCAATACCCTGAGTGTTAACCAAGTCGATGACGGCAAGTGCAGTCTGGCCGAAGCGGTCCAGGCCATCAACACCCTTTTGGCCGTGAACACCAATGATTGCCCGGCAGGAACTCCGACCGACAACTTCATTTTTTTGCAAGGAGGGAGTTTTACCAGCCCAGTAGTGTATAAGGCCTCCGGCGAACTCCGGTTGCGACGGAGCGCAACCATAATTGGCGGGGGCATGGACCGGACCATCATCGCTGCGGATTTCCCCTTCGATAACCAGCTTCTGTTTTTCGACGGAGGCTTGCGGAACACGAATTTCCTGGTCAAAGCCCTAACCTTGCGCGCGGACAGGCTGGATTTCGCCGCCTCAGGCGTGCTGGCCGAGGCCCAGGGGTTCGGAACCAATGTCCGACTGTCCCAAGTCAAAGTAAAAGGATTTACCTACAGCGGTGTTTATGGCATCGGTGCCAGTTGGATCCTCGACTCCTGCAGCATCGACGGCAATTCCGCCCCTGGCAATGGCGGGGGCATTCAAGTACAGCATTCACCTGAGTATGGAGGCGGCCTGACCATGAATGAATCCAGCGTGACAAACAATATCAGCGCTTGGGGCGGAGGCGGCATCTATTACAATGGCTCCTTGAATTCCAATATCCACAACATCACAATCTCCAACAACGAAGCAAAGAACGGCAGGGGAGGAGGCATGCTCCTCGAAATCTACCAGGGCGGTTATTTTGACATCTATGGATCCACCGTGGTCAACAATAAGGCTTCAGTATCGGGTGGTGGAATCGCCAACCCTCAATTAGGAAGCACCCCTCCCCATCTGTTCCTTTGCCTAGTGGCCAAGAATACCGCGCCTTCAGCCACGGATACCTATGGCTATGTCTATGCCGAAGAAAGCATGATCGGGGACTATACTGGCAATATCGCGCCGAAGGGCCCGAATCTGTACACACCCGCAATCAGTCGAGGCATCGGCGCCCTGACTGAAACCGGATGGCCGCTAAACATCCATACCATTCCCCTCGACTACACTAGCGTGGCCATCGATGTCTCGTTAAGTAATTCGGATCGGTTAAAGGGCATTGACGGTCGCGGGCATCCGCGCATGATCGACGGCAATCAGAATGGAACCAAGACCAACGATTTCGGAGCCTATGAGTACAACCCCCTGCACCAGGAAACCGAATCCCTGGCCTTCACAAAATCCGTGGAAGCACATGCGGTCTTCACCAATGCGGAATACAGCGGCATGAAAGGCTCTAATCTGGCATCCACTGCCGTGGGTTCATACGTGACCTACCAATTTCCCGTTGCCCTGACCGGCACATACAATATAAATGTGCGCGTCAAGACCAATACCAACCGGGCCATCATGCAATTCTCTTGGGCCGACTCAGAAAACGGCGTCTATACCAATGTGGGAGGACCCCTCGATATGTGGTCCACCGGAGCCTTCTATTCAGTGCTCTCTATCGGTAACGCAACCTTCAATGCATCGGGAACCAAGTTCCTGCGGTTCAAGGTGACTGGCAAGAACGTATCCAGCACCGGGTACCAAATGTGGTTCGACTATATCAGACTCATCAAATCCTGAACTATTTCGCTGCAAGAGTCCGTGATTTTTTCGGGACCAGGTGGCATTTAAATAGGTGCATAAATGCTTCAACCGTACAAGAAGGACCAGTCCACGGGCACGATAACGGTTTGACCGCCCGAACCCGTTACTTTGATCGAGGTTCCCTTTTCGTCTTTTTCCACCTTTTCCACCTTTTCCACCTTTTCCACCCGGCCGAATTTTTGGGGGACGGGATGGACCACGTGTACCAGGCGAATCGACTTTTTCTCCTTGGCTTTAAAGGCCAAAGTGGTGGGCACGCCTTTTGATTTCAAAAGATCTTTGCGCGCGACTTCCAGGCCATCTGAAAAATAACTGCATACCTCTTCCAGACCCAGTCGCCTTAAGTGCCGGCCGCTCCAAGGAGCAGCATGACGGCCTCCATTGGAAATCCAAAACATCGTGCTCGGCAAAGTGCGCGGGTCTTTGAGGGAAATCCACACGTATCCGTCTAGCGTGGCTGCCGTCCAAGCGAAATCACCAGGCTTGTTGGTCATCATGACCAAATCTTCAAAACCTTGGCGCGCCGGGTATTCCTGTAAAGAGGTATAGCCACCTTGAGCCAAAGGCACTTTGCCCAGCGAGGTAAATCGGGCACCCGTCTTGAGCGCCCCGTACTCGCGTGCCAAAGGATTGGAAAAAGCATCTGGCTTGACGCTTCCGTATCGGAACGGACTAGTATTCACATGATAGGGCCCGCCCTTTTCGGGAAACTGCAATATGGCATGATGGCCAAAATTGAATCGACCTTGTAAGCCTTCGATCAGATGTTCCTGATACACGGCTCGCTGGCCGGCTTTAATGCTCAAGGTTTTGCGCACCCGGCACTTTGGCGCGGTAACCGCCATCTCCAGAACCAGACGCTCGGCATCTTCTGATACTAGCTTCCACTCTGCATTCGCGGTCTCACCATGCACGTCCTTGATCCCCTGGCTGGAACCGAAGGGCAGGCAGAAATAATCCCCGCGCAACACGCGCAGGACGGGAGGCAAATCTTTACTGAGGTCTTCCGGCTCCCAAGGTGCCAAAGCATAGGGCTGCACCCAACGCTCGCCGATCCGAAAGCGCACCGGGGCCATATGGCCGCTGCGAGGCGTGAGATAAAGCTCCACATCCTTATTGATGAGAGGCAAGGAAGGTTCGCCGTGGACAAGGACGTTTTTGCCGTTGCGGCCGGATGTACTCTGAGTTTTTTTATTTAGGGATGGCATAGGCTGTTCAAATTACCAGAAAATGATCAAATCTTCTAGTTGAATCCAAAAAAAGGCATATTATCCCTCTGGAAACTTAGCATGCGAACTTTTTCTTTACCGCCCACCGACAGAAATGCCTGTGCCATGCCTGCCAGCCAATGGCGCGCGTGCTTTTTACTGGCCTGCATTGTACTTCTCTGCTTATTGATGGGCTGTGGGCGGGAAAAAGTGGTCGAAACGTTTCCCAATAATAAGCCCAAGGTCATTCGCACCTACGGACTATGCGGCGGGACGTCACCGGAAAATCTAAAACGCGAACAGGTTTTCTCCTTCAACGGCCATAAGGAAAAGGATACCTACTTCTCAAAGGGTCTGCGTCATGGGGCCTATTTTGAGTATTGGCACAATGGCCAAAAAAAGTCGGAAGGTCGTTTTGCAAAAGGTCAAAAGGTCGGTACTTGGACCTTTTTTTACAATCAGTTCACGATATCGGCCAAAGGCGAATTCAAGGCGAATCAAAAGGAGGGCGTCTGGCGGCAATTCTGGGAAAATGGCGATGCCAAAGCCATCGGATCGTTTAAGGCTGGTAAGGAAGTCGATACCTTAAAAGAATGGGATGCAAAGGGTCAACAACTGGTGGAAAATTCCTGTTTCGAATCTAATGTACGGGGCCACTACCGAACCTTCCACGCCAACCAGACGGTGAAAGAGGACTATGCTTGCCAGAAAGGCGTGCCCGTCGGCGCGTATACGCATAAAGACCCTGACGGGTTGATAATAGAGAAAGGCAAATTTAACCCCGACGGCAAGAAAACGGGTATTTGGGAAACCTTCGGTGCCGATGGCAAACGCGCCTCCCTCAAACACTACCAAGCTGGAATGGAAAACGACAGCTCCTACAGCTGGGACGCTGCGGGACGCCTGTTGGAACGGGGCTCCTTTGTTTCCGGCACCGGGGAACGAGTGCGGTACGATACGCTGAACCATTTGATAGAGCGGCAACATTTTGCCGAGTCCCATCCGGAAGGGGAAGCTTGGGTGTATTATCCATCTGGCAGCAAGCGCTCGTTGATGCTGTATAAACAGGGTCAACCCGCGTCCCTACAGAAATGGCACCCCAATGGAAACCTGAAGTTGACGGGTCTTTATCTAGAAGGCCAGCGCACGGGAGACTGGCTGGAATATGGGACCAATGGCAAACTCCTGGAGTCCTCTCAATACCAAGCGGGGGTATTGCATGGGGATCAGCTTTTTTACGATTCCCAGGGCAAGCTGATGCGCAAGATGCGTTATGAACACGGGTACCCGGCCGAGGGGAAAATTCCTGCCAGCATTGCTAGGTGATAGAGCGCGCACTTAATTAGATTTATCGGCTTGCACCCTTAGCTCAACTGGATAGAGTACCGGCCTTCGAAGCCGTGGGTTGGGGGTTCGAATCCCTCAGGGTGCACCACTTGTTCAATTCAAGGTCGAAAAATTTTCAGATCAAGATCTTTAATCGGCTTGAAATGCTTGCCGTTCGAGCTGACAAGCGTCAGATGGTTTTCCGTAGCTGTCGCCGCGCAGTCCTTCCAAGACTTCCTCTACGGAATGTTTGGATTTGCGATCCATCCCGAAAAAAGGATGCGCCTTGACGCTTTGCCCAGCCTGCTTGTCTACGGGAATAATGACTCCCTTTTCCTGCCCATGAAACAAAATCCGCACGCGTTCCCGTCTGGAAAGAGCCTTGAGGACTTCCTTCATTTTATAGCGAAGATCGAGGATGGACGCGTCCATGGTGCCTCCTAAAATGTATATACAGTATATGCATTTTAGGAGGGCTGTGCAAGGGGCAAACAGCCCTGGATCGCAACACTTCCCCGTTCCCGGTTGAAGATTTTGTGCTTTATTGGAGCATGATTTTTTCGGCAATCCTGTTTCTGCCGTTTTTGGCTTGGACAAAATAAATGCCGTGTGAATTGGGATTCATTTGGATCACAACTGGATTGCCGATGGCTTGTTGCCCTTGTTGAATTGCTATCACCAATTTTCCTTGCACGTCAAAGACGCTTACCAATAACGGTTGGAAACTATTGCCCGTTACCCGGATTTCATGGGCATGCAACGCTATGCGCATCGATTTTGAAAAATCATTTTTACCCATGTCCGAGATGGAAACCGTGCCCTCTTTAACCAGAAGCACAACCTCACCTGGTGCTGTGGCGAACCGGACTGTATCAGCAGCGAGGGTGGAGTCCTTCCTGCCGTTTCTGTACAACGTTACTCGGCTTCCTTTCCAGGGATTGAGCACCGAAGCGGGTTTCCCTTTTTCGCTTTTCAACGTAACGCTCTGCACTGTGCCGCCGACTAAAGAACTTGAAACCAGGAAGGCACCATACGCGCGCAAGGTCGAGAACTGCGCATCTTTGTTCATCGGCCACATGGGAAAAATTCTGATCAATCCTTGATGGCTTTGCATCAGCATTTCATCGAGTGTGGTGTGAAAGATGCTGTAATTCTCCATGCCATGCGGCTGACCCTTGGGCACCAAATTCGGGTAACAATTGGCGGCCAACAATTTGAGTTGGGCGAGAATCGTGTCCGGTGGAAAGGAACCGGTGCGTGCTGCTGCCGGGAAAAAGCTGTTCATCCCATTGCCATCCTTGAAACGATTCATCACTTGCATAGTCGATCGGGCGAGGCTTAATTGGGCGGTGTCGCTACCGAGGCCAATGGCGCCTGCGGGGTAGATATGTTGAATGCCCAAGGTGTTGTCCGGCCACCATGCCGTCCCAGTTTCCGCGTAACGAAAGACGGTCTTTCCGCTCATTTGCTGAGTCGGGAAGGCGCTGATTTTTGCCAGTATATCCTGCCACTTGGCTTGCCGGGACGCGTCTACATTGAGATCCTGGCTCATGTCCAGAATTGTTTTGAAAACCATTTTAACAAAGGCCAATTCGAGAATCGGATTGAAATCTCCATATGTGCATTCATGTATGGCATCTTCATAAATCACATAACGGCCATTTTCAAATTTGAGATAGTCTTCCCAAAAATTGGCGAGCTCGGTAAAGTACGGATACACCTTGCGCGCATAAGCCGTATCCATGGTGGAATAATACCGCTGCACCATATTGACTGCTCCATAATTGGCATCGCTTTTTTGACCGGCGAAATTTCCTTCCAACGTCTGCGGGT
>JAYSRH010000418.1:0-7504 GCA_043721115.1 Fibrobacteria bacterium
CCGCTGCTACTTGGGCTGGGCTTATTTATTTCATCCTGCATTCAATCCAGTAAATCCGACCAAGTGGAGTTGACGCTCACTAAAATTCCCGCTGGAGTGGATTGGTTGCACATCACTCTGGTAAATTTTGAGGATACGTCCATTGTCTATGAAACCTTTTGGGATGCCGGTACCCTTCCCGGAATGCCATTCGTGGCACCGCTGAAATCTGCAAGAGGCAAAAATTGGCTCGTAAAGGTAAAAGGTTATCAGGATTCTTTGCTGATATACCATGTCCTCATCCCCTCCGACCCTTCCAATCTTCCTCTGAATATTGAAGTGCGTTCCGGTTGGCCCGCAGTATTTTTTACGGCCACGGCGCTGGATACAATTGGTACTCCGGATACAATCACGCTTGTGACCAATTTCCGAAATGTGCCATTGGGAACGCATTGGCATCTTAATTTTGCACCCGATGATTACGAGATTTCTCAAAAAGCTTTTTTGAACCTGCCCAGAACCAGGTTTAACGTGCCGAAGGGGACCTTTCTTACCGCAGACCTGCATGTAAACGCCTTCCATACCCTTCTTCCCGTGCAGGAACCGGATACCATCCTGGTCGATGAGGTGTTTTCACCGGCTGGTTCCAAAGTGCGAATTACCGAAGCATATCAGGATTCAGCCAACAATGTGCACATTATACTGGCTCTAGAAAATTTCAAATTGCCCACGGTGGATGTGGACATTCCCGGGGAAGGAATTCCACTGGTGCACAGTAAAAGAGGATTGGTTTTGATCCCAGGATTTCACCACATGGACGGTGACCCAACCCATCTGGTGGGACCCGCTACCGACCTGACCGGCATAGACACTTTGGTGGTGGCTTTGCATTATTCCGGAGGCGTCCGCATCCGGCCACCCGTGCAGGCGTCCTTACCTGTTGCCAACGCTTTGCGCTTGCGTTCCACCATTCCCAAGCTGCATATCGTGTCCTCTGGGATCAGCCCGGTAGATACCAACCTTTTTTCCCTGACTTTGGAGCGGACTAACTTTACCGGATTGCACACGCATATTTATCGCAACACCTTCGGCGATCCAGCATACCAAATTTGCAGTCTGGAACAGTGTTCGGTGGAAGCAAGGGTATGGAAAGGTGCCAAAACCTTGGTGGTCGCGGCGCATTTCAGCGGGACTCACAATCCCGTCATGCCTTTGGTGCTGGACTCGATTGCTTTGCCTTGAGGGCCGGGACGTGGGCGTTTTAGGAAAACCCAAAGCCCAGTGCCAAGCAATAGGAACGGGGATAGGCTGAGCACCGAAGTCATCACAATATAAGCGTTCAACGTACGTGGGGTCATCGGGCCACCGCAAACGGAACAGGCAAACGCTGCACTGACATTGAGAACAAGGGCCACACCCATTACATTGACAAGTGATTTCAAAGACATTGACGCATCATGGTAGATAAGGCTTCAGAGTAAATAGACCAGTCCATACAGAACTGGCCATAGACCCACCACAAACAGCCAATACAAGGCAACGGTTCGACCCGCCTGCCCACCTGCTAGACCCACAGCAGGTAAGGAAAAACCTAACGCCACCAACCCAGCCAACGCATGGATGGCATGTGCACCAATAATGAGATAGAAGAATGCACCATACGTTCCGGAAGTGAGCGCCAATCCAAACCCGATCAGTCGGATCCATTCGAATCCTTGAATGAATATGAAAACTGAGCCTAAAACTAAGGCAATCAAATACCGCGAACGATCCTCCATAGCGTTCTTACCGGAGGTCTCGCCAAAGGCTGCCGGCCAAATAACCCAAGCGCTCGCCAGCAACACTACGGAGTTTATTCCTGTGAGCAACACTGGCAATCGAGGCTGGCCCATCGGAGGCCAGGCGATGGACGCGGAACGCGCAACAAAGAAGGCACTGATCAATGCGGCAAAAAACATGAGCTCCGTAAAGAGCCAGAGTGACATTCCCATAAGGGCCGATGAGGGATCGAGACGACGCGGCAATGGAAGGGTATGGTTCATTTGGCAATAACCGCGATGATGGGAATGATATCCGGGTACACCCCGAAAAAGAAAAATCCAAGACATATGACGGCGAATACCACAGCTGCCTGGAACACGATGGACTCCCGTTTCAGTCCCATGAATTGGAAAATCCCCAACCCGGCAATGGCCGCAGCGGCGGGCCAAACGATCACTCGTGAAAAATGATCGAGATACAATAGTGAAAAGATGAAAACCCAAACGACATCGACCAGGTACCAATACAGACCTACCATTTCCACGCGACCTAAATGTTGCCCACGCCTGGCCGCAATGGCGATTATGATCATCGCGATAATGCCTGCTAGTATATGCAAGCCATGTAACCCGGTCATCCCGAAATAGAAATCCCAGAATAAATGCGAACCGGGAACATTTCCATGCGCGATTTTCAGGGAGTATTCATAACCCTTAACAGTAAGGAATCCCAAGGCCAGCACAATGGTCACCACTATATACCAGGCTGCTCCGCTACCTTTTCCTTGCGCAGCTTTTCTCGTTGCTTGGGCCATGAAAAGTCCACTCGAAAGCAGGATAAGCGTATTGAGAATGCCGAGTGGTGTGGAGGTGTGTTCCGCAATCGCGGACCATTCCGGATGTCTGACCCGATACAATAGATAGCACACAATGAATCCACCGAAGATGACGGCCTCGGAGGCGACCATCCACCACATGGCGGCTCGGCCTTTGGAGGTTAAGCCAATATTCATTTCTTTCATGACCGATCCTTACCTATTTCACTTTGTGGCCAGAAGTCCGAGTCCCGGCCGGGAACATTGTATTCATACGCTCCACGGTATACCGTTGGAACGGAGGGGAAGTTTCCGTGCGGAGGAGGCGAAGGAACCGTCCACTCCAGCGAGTTGGATTGCCAAGGGTTATTTCCTGCCGGCTTGCCCTTGAAAAGGCTTAGAATCAGGTTCAGGATAAAGGGAACTTGAAAGGCTATGACGATGATAAGACTGGTGGTTGCGATGATTCGCATTTCCCGCATATTGGACGTCATGAATTCCGGCCAAGCGGAATAATCGGCAATTCTCCGATGCTCGCCACGCATTCCATTGATGAACAATGGAATAAAGATGCCATTGAAGAAAATCGCCGTGCCCCAGAAGTGGATTTTTCCCAGCGTTTCATTCATCATCCGACCCGTGAATTTCGGATACCAGAAGTAGATGGCGGCGAATCCACAGAAAATCACCACAGGAATCAAGGTGTAATGAAAATGAGCCACCACGAAATAGGTGTCGTGCGCATAAATATCAAATGCGCTGGAACCGAGATAAATGCCTGTGACGCCACCAATTAAAAATTCAGCGAGAAAGCCCACGGCAAAC
Organism: Fibrobacteria bacterium; assembly: GCA_043721115.1. Taxonomy (GTDB): domain Bacteria; phylum Fibrobacterota; class Fibrobacteria; order UBA11236; family UBA11236; genus Chersky-265. Next base: position 3,380 of record JAYSRH010000418.1, read on the forward strand.
AGCATCGGCGGTTTGAAGCGAAAATCCCCGCGCCATAATGTGGCAAAATAGGAGAAAATGGTAACTGCAAACGGAATGGAAATCAGGATGGTGGTGACACTGAATACCGAGGCCATACGCGGATCGATTCCAGCGATGAATTGATGATGCGCCCAAACCACAAAGGAGAGCAAGCCAGCCACCATGGTTGCATAGATGATGGCCCGATAGCCGAATAGTGGCTTGCGGGAAAAGGTGGTGAGAATTTCTGCGGCAAAACCCAATGCCGGCAAAAACAAAACATACACTTCCGGATGACCGAAAAACCAAAACAGATGTTGGAACAAAACGGGGTCGCCACCCGCCGCCGGATTGTAAAATCCCGTACCTGCGGTGCGATCCAGGAGCAGCATAATGGCTCCAGCAATCAACGGACCTACAGAGAACATGAATACCAAAGTGGCGATGACGAACATCCAGACGGTTAGTGGCAAATCGAACCACCCAAGACCTTTGACTCTAAGATGCGACGTCGTGACCAAGAAATTGATGCCGCCCATGAGAAAAGCCGCGAACTCCAATGCTACCGCCAGTATCCATAGGTTGCCGCCGATACCATCCCAGAATGTTAGGCCGCGATACGCGCCTGCGGATAGAGGTGGATATGCGGTCCAACCTCCGGCAAATGCGCCGCCGGGGACAAAGAAGGAAGAAATCAATACGCATGTGCTGAGTAAAAACACCCAGTAAGACATCATATTGAGTGCGGGAAAAGCCATATCGTCCGCGCCGACCATGAGTGGAATCAGAAGGTTTCCAAAGGCCGCCAATAAAATCGGCATGGCCACCCAAAATACCATGATGGTTCCATGCATCGTGATGAATTCATTGTATCGAGCTGCGGCAAGTTTTCCGAACAACGGAATTTCCGATCCCGGATACGCCAACTGCATTCGAAAAACATACGATAGGAACACGCCTAGCCCCAACATCAACAATCCAGTAACCAGGTATTGCAACCCAATGACTTTGTGGTCGACGGAAAATACATAACGGCGGAAGAATCCTTGGGGGGAATGCTGTCCGTGTGACGAAGAATGACTCATGCTTTCCTTTAAATCAACGAAGGGTTTTGAGATAGTCCACCACAGCTTTTCTTTCCTCCGCGGTGAGCCCCAGCTTGGGCATTAATCCCTGCGGGAAGCCTTCAACCACATCGGCAGAAGGGTTTTCGATAGACCGATTGATGTACTCTTCATCTGCGATTATTTCACGCCCGTCCGCAAGTTTGGTTTTTCTACCGAAGATACCGAGATAACTTGGGCCTACTAATTTTGTACCGTTCAAAGTGTGGCAGGCCACGCACCCCTTGGATTTCAACAGCGCCAAACCGGGTCCACCATTCTCCGGTAGCACGGTCAAACCGGCCACCAATTCCTCTTGAAACTTTTCCGGGGGCACAACATGCAAGGTCGCATGCATCAGCGAATGTCCGGTTCCGCACAATTCCGCACAGGCAATAGGATAAGACCCTTCTTTAATAGCTCGGAACCAACGGGTAATGATTCGTCCCGGCACAGCATCTTGCTTGAACCTTAAGGAAGGCACCCAAAAGCTGTGCAGTACATCTGTAGCAGCCAATTCAAAAATCACATTGGTGTCCCTGGGGACCACAAAATCATTGTTGCGCACAATATCATCCGCAGTGCCAAGAATTCCATCCGGACCCGGATATGAAAAGGACCATTGGTATTGGCGGCCCGTAACCCGGACCTTGAGACCATCGGAAGGCAAGGACTGCATGACGGCTGACCAGGCTTCATGGTTCTTAATGTCGATTAAAAAGTCCAGCACTACCACTGCCACCACGGGCAGGAGAACCCATCGCAATTGGCGCCAACCTACTCCGCGGATATAGGGCACTTTCCCATTCTTCCGTTTTCGGAAGAACAGCAGCATTCCTATCAAGATGACTTCGGCCAAAATAAAGACCACAATCGCTATCACGGATATAAATCCAATCAACGAATCGATTTCCCCACCAAATGAGGAAATGTTTTCCGGCATCAATCCCATGCTCTTCCCTTAGCGCTCCAAAGAGCGGTTTCCTTTAAATAACGTCTGTTTAGCAACTCACATGCCAGGGAGTTTTTTGGCTCAATTCATTAAATTTCGCAGTTTTTAAAGGAGGAAAGCAGGGCCAGTGGGAAGGTTTTGACTTTTTTGCAAAGAGTGACAAAGAGCTTCGCCAAAATGGCAAGTCTCTACCCGTCCGGTTTAAAAAGTCTGATTAGTAAGGGCGCAAAACGTCCAATGCATCCGTTAAACGGAGCTTTCAAGTTGCTGGGCCTTGCGGACCAGTCGCGTTTCGCACAGTTTTACAAACTCCAATTGTGTCTGGCTGGAATTTGCATGCGCCCTATGACGAAAATCACGTGTTGCAATAATCACCTCTTCCTGAATGGCATCCCTATTCAGGACTCGACCAAAATACCGAGTCAGTCCATTCAGGTTTGAAAAAACAAAAACCGGTGTTCTACGATCTGATGCATCCATCGCTTATACCCCTTATGCCGGGATTTCGTCCCGTGCGGTTATCATACCTTTTTGGGATTATCGGTAGCAATTCACTATTTCCTGAGAGATTTGGGAACAAATCGCAAAAAACAAAAAAACCGTCCCATTTTTGACCACGATTGCCACGTGACGGGAAGTTTTTGACACTACCCTATGGGTTCGGCCAAATTTCTAACCCAATCCAGGGAAATTCCGCCGCACATAGAAGGTAAGCCCATGTCCCCGTCCGACCGCAGGAATAGCAAGTATGGTTTTGAATCCCTGAACTCCATGACGGAATTCTTTTCCCGATGGATTTCGGATACGGAGATTCAAAACCTCATTCAGCAGGCCGAAACCACTTTTCGTCCCCGACTGGAAACATCGCCCACGGAAAACCATTTACAGAAAATCCAAAAGGCCGAGTTTGCCATCGTTCGCAAATTGGTACAGCGCAATTCAACTATCCCCTGATTATCTCTCCTAGCCGGATTATCCCATTGCCCCCGGATTCACAGCGTCTGGCTGATTTCCTACCTTTATTCAGCCGAAATTGAATTTCGCACCTAGGCCTTCTTGCCTGGATTAAGGATGACCATGATACTCGAACAGATCAACACGGACCTCATTGCCTTCATGAAGGATCGAGAACCGGCCCGCAAGGAAGAGAATCAGCTTAAAATCATGACGCTCCGGACCTTGTTGGCTGAAGTGAAAAGTTTTCTGGTGAACAATCGCAAGGAGCCTACCGATCAAGAGGTCTCCATCATTTTGGCGAAAGCGATCAAGCAGTTCCGGGAAACTTTTGAAAATGCCGCTGGGAAAAATGCGGCTGGGGTGATTCGAGAAGATATCGCTGCTCAGGAGAAGGCAAAAATTGCAACTTTGGAAAAATACCTTCCCACCCAAATGGGCCATGCCGAAATTGAAGCGTTGGTGGTTTCCGCCATTGCACAAGCCGGTGCGACTACATCCAAGGATATGGGTGCGGTTATGGCAATCATCAGGCCATTGACACAGGGAAAGGCCGATGGCAAAGTGGTCAGCGAAGTGGTGAAGTCCAAATTATCCGGCGGTTAATTCCTGTCTACCATGTCCGAACTTGTCTGTTACTGTTTGAGGGTTGAGAAGCCACAAATCATCGATGCCATTGGTGAGGGTTGCCACTCTGTTGAAGCCTTAAGCGCCAAGCTGCGCGTATGCACGGGTTGCGGCGGTTGCCGCTTGGATTTGGAGGACCTGATCCGGTTTTACCGCAACGAAAGCCCATCCTAGCGCCCTTCTGCCTGGAAATGCCACAGTCTGCCAGGTCTCCCCAAGCGGCCCAGGATCCCGAAATTTGTACATTATTCCAGTCCAACCAAGGAGCAAATCCTTTGCTTAAAAATTCTCTCTACCTCGTCATGATAGTGCTTGGCCTATGCGTGAATAGCCTAAAGGCCCAAGAAACCCTCTCTGCGGTGCAACGGGACCTGGATCGTGTGGACAAGGAAATCGAACGCGAGAAAGACTTGCATAAAACCGAAAGAAAGCGCGCGGCCGAGTATGAAACCGAAAAAGCCGCAAAACTAAAAGCGTTGCAGGATCAAC
>JAYSRH010000419.1:0-7492 GCA_043721115.1 Fibrobacteria bacterium
TACAACTCTCCCGGAATTACGGTATCCTTGCTGGTACTGGGTTGGGTGCCGCACCGCCAAAAATTAACCCTGCCTGAAAGGGTTGCGATTCTGGAAGTCAAAAATGTTCAACAGGAACGCGAGCTCGCCAGTCTTGAAGAATTGAAGCAAATCGTTGCAGAATTGCAGGCCGGCGAGCATTCAAATTTCGGGCATGCGCAAAGTAAGATGGATTCCTTAGGGCCAGACTCTATCAGTAATGGGGCAGGACCTGATGGCTTAAAAACCTCCAAGAACCAGGCCATGGCCTATCTCAAATCCATTGCAGAAAAAATGCAATCCGATTTATCGGATCCCAAGGAAAGCCGTGAAGCCATGCGGCAATTGGTGGCACTGGGGCCTGTGGGTAGAGAGGTCGTGATTCAGACGGCCGGTGACACCGCAGCCGGTAATCGGCGCGTCCCGGCAGTTCTGGTCATGGCGTTTAGCAAGGATACTGTTTACGTAAAACCCCTGAAAGCATTGTGCTCGGACACGGATCCTCAGATGCGCCGTGAGGCATTGATCGCTTTGGTTAAGTTGAGCGACAAGCTGGCCTTGGAGGATACCAAACGTCTGCTATCTGATCCCGATGAGACGGTTGCCATGGCGGCAGGCGAGGCTTACCGGCAACTTACGGGAGAGGTTGCCAAGCTGGCTCCAAAGGCAGTGCCGGTGCGGAAGCGGTCAAAGCCGAATCGTTCGGTAAAGCCTTAGGCACACACTTTTTCAAAACCACAATCAATTCTTCCGCGTTCATGAATGTCGCATAAATCTCAAAAGGGAGATGAAAACTTTCTTTGGTGAAAAACAAAAATTTAACGAAGGAGTCCGGATCCCATACATGAAAATGAATACTGTAATTGCGTGCCTGCAATTCGATGGCATATTTTTCCGCCTCGAAAGGATCATCGATACCGACGACTAACTTGGTGAACTCCAAGAAATGGTCGTGTTTGGTTTTTTCGGTTCCGAAATAGCATTCTTCAATGAGGTGCGTGTTGCTGGTAAGCGGCCGCTTACTGTCAAAAGTGACGCGCATATCTGGAATGGTCAGTAGTACAATGCCTTTGTCCTTCACCACCCGTAGCATATTTATCAGGGCGCGAATAGGATTTTCACAATGTTCCAAAAATTGTGAAGCGATGATAAAATCTTCTTGTCCATCTGAAAGTGATTTCAAGGTTTCGCCATCGTCGATGATATCGACAGGCACCAAAACCTCATTGTTCAATTCCGGATACTGCTTTCTAAGGTCTTCGATTCCTAATCGATCCATATAGCGAACTTGAGCATTTGGAGGGAGGGGAAAAGGGTGATGTAAGGCGCCTATTTCAATACCCTTTCCGTTACAAAAGGATCCAGAGAAAAAAGCTCGTGTTCTTTGCATAAGCGAATCCCTATTTCTGCGTTGCTGGGCTTTGGACTAAAGTCCACCATCTTGACTATATTATCCGACTCCGGCCACCTTCAATCGACTTTATTTTGGAAAATAATGCGAACTGCGGATTTCGATTTTCTGTTCCCAAAAGAATTAATCGCCTATGCGCCTGTTGCCAGGGGAGAGGCTCGCTTAATGGTTGTTAATCAAAATGGGGCATCCGAACCTGTACATGCCCGAACGGCCAAATTTGGGGACTATATGCAAAAGGGAGACGCATTAGTTCTCAATGACACGCGCGTGCTTAGGGCACGACTAAAAGGTAAAACGGCTTCTGGTGCAAAAGTGGAAGTGCTGTTGCTGGCATCGCTTTGTGATCCTGATCTGAACAACGGTTCTGATACAACTGGTGCCGGACATGCTTTGAGCCGCTGGTCGGCCATGGTTAAACCGGCCAAACGATTTCAGATAGGGGATCGCATCACCTTTTCAACCCAGCTTGTTGGAACGGTTTCAAAAGTACTCGAGGACGGTACCCGCCATTTGGATTTTGCAATAAATGCGACTGCATTTTTGTCCGAACTGGAAACGGTTGGGGAAATTCCTCTGCCACCCTATATTAAGCGGGAAACGAATTCCATAGATGATGTCTCGTACCAAAGCGTCTTTGCAGTCAAACTAGGTTCGGTGGCCGCGCCTACAGCCAGCCTCCATTTTAGTGAACCGATATTGTCCGCTATAGAAGCGCGTGGCGTCACGATTGTAAAAGTAACGCTGCATGTTGGAGCTGGAACTTTTCAGCCGGTGAAAGGGGAATCGTTAAAGGACCATAGCATGCACGCCGAGCATTTTGAGTTTACGCAAGAATCTGCAGCAAAACTGAATGCTGTTCGCAGTGGTGGAGGCAAAGTCTGGGCTGTAGGAACCACAGTCGCCCGAGTTCTGGAATCCCAAGCGCTTGGCCCCGTAGGAGCGCTTTTTGTGCCGGGTCGAGGAGAGACAAAGATTTTTATTTATCCCGGGTATAGTTGGAAGGGCGTGGATGGGCTGCTAACCAACTTTCATTGGCCCAAGTCCACACTTTTTATTTTGGTTTGCAGTCTGCTTGGCACGGCCCGAGCGAAAAAATTGTACGCGGAAGCTTTTCAAATCGGCTATCGCCTATTCAGCTACGGCGATGCAATGTTGATCATCCGCTAAAAGCGGAGACTTTACTTGCCTTGCACGGCCTGTACAAAGGCTCGGGCGTTTTCAACCGGTATATCGGGAAGAATGCCATGGCCAAGATTGAAAATGTGTGGCCGAGTACCGACAGCAGTTTTCATAGAGGCGACTTTGTCGGCAATTCGTTTTGGATCCGCATACAGCATGCAGGGATCCATATTTCCCTGAAATACTTGGCCGGGATAGGTTTTGAGTACATCGGACAGATTCACTCTCCAGTCCAAGCCCACCACATTTACCTCTAGGGACACAAAGTGCGGCAACAAAGTAGGTGCGCCATTGGCATAATGAATAATTGGAATATTGGGATACGATTCTCGTACGGCCAGGACAATTGATCGGGTATGTGGGAAAACATATTCCCGGTAATCCTCTGGAGAGAGGTAACCGGCCCACGAATCCATAATCGTTATCACGTCCACACCAGCTCGGATCTGTTCGCATAAATAGGCTGCCGTGACTGTTGATAGCTTGGTCATTAGGATCTTGAACATCTCGGGCCGGGTAAATAGCAAGGCTTTCAGCTTCGCCAATTCTTTGGATGATCCGCCTTCCACCATATAGGACGCAACAGTAAACGGTCCACCCGCAAAACCTATCAAGGGCACGCGTCCATCCAAGGCGCGTTTGGTAAGCCGGATACCCTCAAAAACATAATTCAGTTCTGTGTTCAGATTTTCCGATGGCAAGGCTGCAATCATCGCGTCAGTACGTAATGGATTAGCAATCACAGGACCTTTGTTCTCCTTGAATTCGAGTTCCAATCCCATGGGAGGCAAAAGGACCAGGATATCGGAAAACAGAATAGCCGCATCCACGCCGATTTGATCAACTGGTTGAATGGTGACCTCGGCCACATGTTCCGGTGAGCGGCAAAAATCCATAAAGGACGGGAACAAGGCGCGGACTTTGCGGTAATCTGCAAGGTACCTGCCCGCTTGGCGCATAATCCAAACAGGACTATGGTCCGGGGTCAGGCCAAGAGCGGCATCAAGCAGGGAACGATTTTTTAGTGTTGCTGTCATGGCTTAAAATTTAGCACAAAATGGCGGAGAAACCCCACCAACCATCCATTTCCAATTCTGATACAATCTTAAAGGGCGATTCAGCGCGCCAGGCTTCGAAATGGGGTTTGTCTTCCAGTCTTTGCCCGGAGACCACGAAATGGCCGGTTGGTGACAATCGCGAGCGAAGTTCCTCCCTAAACGGCCAAAGTTCCGTTCGGATCATGTTGCAGAGTACAAGGTCGAACTTGGTTTTGGATTTGAGCGCGGAGGTTTCGCTGATCAGAGTTCGGAATCGACAAGAAGCGGGCAAGGGATTGAGCGCCAGATTTTCATTGAGACAAGGACCCACCACAGGGTCGATATCCAAAGCCAAAATCTCGGAACTACCCAAAATTCCTGCATACAGAGCTAAAAGTCCAGTGCCCGTGCCAATATCCAATACGGTTTTGGGGATGGCAGGTAGGGTTTCAATGAGCCGGGCAGCGATTCGGGTGGTTTCATGCGAGCCGGTACCAAATGCCATTTTGGCTTCGAGACGGATGACATGCTTGAAGGCCTCCGGTGCCAGAATCCAAGGAGGCACGACCACCAAGGATGAGGTAACCTCTACTGGTGTCTGGCGTTCCCGCCAACTACGGTCCCAATCCTCAATTTTTCCTTGGCCGCCTTCAAGCCCGGGCCGCTCGCGAAAGTACCTCAGGGCTTCTGTTTGGGATTCCTGGCTAGCAAAAAAAGCCTTGAGAAAAATTTTACTCGGCACGGGAGTTTGAGCTTCTTCAAGTTCTTCTACTCCAGTCGCTCCTAATTCAAATAGCTGACTCTGGTCCAACTCAATTTGAGCCGGAAGTGTTGCGAAGTATATCCACCAATAGGTTCCCAAGCGTACCGATCCATTCTTTCTGGTCCAATTTGAGTCGCAAATATAGGCACAATTTCCCAGACCTGAAGGCCAGTTATTATATTAAAACTACGTTCCTGTTCGCAGCCATACGGGCCACGTTTCAGTATTAGGGGAGCCGGAGTGAGCAATTTACTGACCAAAGAACTGTCCTACGAGCAAGTGCTCAAGGAGGCTCGGAATTGTGTCGGCACCGGCTTGGACGAAGTCCATCGTGTGATGCTTCAAGTGGCCGATAATGCTCCTGGCAAACTTGCAGGTCAGTTGAATGCCTTACTGCTCAGACGCGGTAAACGAATTCGCTCCACCTTTCTGTTGCTCATGGCATCTTCCGGCCGCGACTGGCAGTTTGAAAGAACCGTGCGTGTTTCCGCCGCCATTGAATTCATCCATCTCGCATCCCTGGTGCATGATGATATTATCGATGACAGTGATTTAAGGCGCAATGAGAAGACGGCTCATCAGCGATGGGGCAATCGCACTGCTGTCCTACTTGGTGATTATACGCTGGCCAAATCCATGGAAATGATTTGGAGTGACCGCGACCATCGCCTGCCTTTAAGTTTAAGCAAGGCTTCCAGCCGTTTGATTGTGGCCGAAGTGTTAGAAGTGGACCAAGCACATAACGCAGAGCTTTCTCTGGCCCAGTATTTTTCGGTGATTGAAGGCAAAACAGCGGCCCTGCTTCAAGCTTGTGGGGAATGTGGTGCCATCTTGGCAGGATTTGATGAAGACATGGTTCGCGCCGGAGCCGAGGTGGGCAGAAACTTTGGCATGGCTTTCCAGATCATCGATGACCTATTGGACTTCGGTTATGGCGCCGAAAACCTGGACAAGCGCACTTTTTCGGATCTAAAAAACGGTTATTTTACCCTGCCGCTCATTCTGTTTTTTTCGTCCTGTGATTTGGATGAACGTAAACGGATGTTAACCTTGCTGGCTTCTTCGGAATTGGAAAGCAGTCAGTTGAGCATCAATGCCATGCTCGAAGCGAATATGGCCTTTCAAAGGGCTAGAGAGATTGCCATTGCCAAGATTAGTGCGTGTATGCCGTTCTTGGATAGCCTGCCAGACAATTCCTCGTCCCAGCACCTTCGAAAACTCTGTCGGCTCATGACAGATCGCTCGGGCTGACCCGATTTTCAATTAGACTAGATTACCGGTGGTCGCGTCTTGCTTTTGGCTTGGGCGCATTGCGTTGTAATCGGTTGGCCGCAGCCATCGCTTTAAACCGTAAGTGTTCGGGATTGTCTACAGAGAAAAAATGTTCCCGGGATCCGTTGTCTTTGGCAACAAAAAACATTTTGTCCGTCACAAGAGGATTCAAGGCGGCCCGCAAAGCTCCGCGCCCTGGATTGCAAATTGGCCCTGGGGGTAACCCTGTATATTTCCTGGTATTATACGGCGAATTGTTATCCAAATCCGAAACGAAAAGGGGGCCGGTGGGTTTGCGAACCGCGAAGCGCACCGTTGGGTCGGCTCCCAGGCTCCATCCCAGTCGCAGCCGATTATAGAATACGCCAGCGATGATTTCTTGTTCGGAGGCTACGGCAGCCTCCTTTTCGACTATCGATGCCAAAGTTAGCCAACCCAGTTCATGATACTTGGAATAAACAGGACCTTGACGGTCGAATTCTTGACTCACCTCATGAAAACGGCCAACCATCACTTTAATGACATCACGCTCCGTAACTTTCCAGGGTAACACGTAGGTGTCTGGAAAAAGGTAGCCTTCCAATGAAGGGGCTTCGATTTTTAAGCCATGGGCGAAATCGGGAGCGTGAACCAGCGAGTCGAATTTCAGGCTGTCAAGGGAAAAGCGGGAATGCAGGATGGAGAAGATTTCCCAGGATGTTTTTCCTTCTGGAAGGGTCACTGTTTGGGTGGCCATTTTACCACTCGTCAGTTTCCAGGCTAAATCCACTATGGAGTTTGATGGCTTGATATAAAAATAACCCGCCCTGATTTTTTTATCCTGGCGGGAAGCAATCAGGAAATATTTGAAAACCCTGGCGCTGACGATCAATCCTTTCGACTCCATATCTTGCGCAACGCTGGTCAAATTGGCCTTGGCCGCCACTTGGTAGAGGATTAATCCGGATTTAGAATCGATTTCCAAACCCGTTTCCGTTGTGGGTTTAGGCGTTGATTTTTGCGTGAGCAGGAAAGTCAGGTACAGGATACTACCTGCGAGAATAACGAAAAGAGCCATGCTCTTTGAAACTGAAAAACCCATTTTTTTCCGATTTACCATAGCAGATTAAAACCTTTTTGGCTCTTCAAGGCATTCAAATGGCTCTTCCAGCCCTTTAAATTTAGCCTCAAATACGAAAGTGGCCGGGCAGTTTTTGCAAGACTTTGCTTTATTTAGGAATTGGAAAACGGGGCCACTGGGAGCAGGCTGCGAATCTGTTCAACGACTCTAGTGGGAAACAATTGTCTTAAGCAGGAAAAATGGTTACAGGGTGGCATGCTTCCCAGGTAATAGCAGGGTCGGCAGGCCAAGTCAGGCAAATAAAGCGGGGTAGAGGTAAGGCCATTCCATTTTTCGGGGTCGGTCGGCCCAAATAGAGTTACGGTTGGAACTCCACATGCCGCAGCCAAGTGCAAGGTCCCAGTATCATTTCCAAGAATCAAATCACATGTGGACACTTCGCGTTGGAGTCCGGAAAAGTCGAGCGTCCCGGTCGTATCCCTTAAAATTTGCGATCCCGAGCCCAGTATCTGACCAGGTTCCAATCCCATGCTGCGGCATTTTTCCATTATCCATACGCCATCATTTTTTTCCAGGGTATCCCCGAATAACAGGAATGTATAGCCCTCTTTCGCTAGTATGGATATGGTTTCAGCGAAAAATTCACGGGGCCATTTTTTTTGGGGCCAATTGAAAGAGGATCCGTAAACGATACCGATGCGTGTTTCTCCCTTTACGGTGTTCGTTTCGTTTCGACTATACAATGGCGG
>JAYSRH010000420.1:0-7492 GCA_043721115.1 Fibrobacteria bacterium
TTCTACTGTATCCACAATTGTTGCCCGATTACGAGCTAATGCCGCAATTAATAAATCGCATCCATGGCCGTCCTGAATGGCTTGAAGCGCTAGTGGGCCGCCTGTCATACCCGCTTTTCGCTTTACTATAACAGCAGCAAGCTGTCTCCAATTCCCCTTTGAAGGCATATAAGAAAGGATCTTACGCTCTTGGTCCTTTCCTTTTTGTTTGAGGATAATTGTTGCGGTAGGCTCTTGAGGGAATCCATCAGTATAAGAAGGATACACAAGCCCGTCACCCATAAGCATGCATGGTCGTAAAGAATGCAATCGAATGAGTCGTGTCATGGGCACTAGGCGACCAATATAGGTTTTCGTTGCATTTTCGATTGATTCTAAATCAGAAATTGATTTTGGAGGCATTTCCCACACAGGTTTACCTAAGCCACCGTCCCCATACTGTAGATGAACATCTTCAAACATTGGCAGGTTCAGGTGGATGGTTTCAAGTAAATCTTTACCCCTTAAAAATGCATGTAACATTGATGCGGTAACGCATGGCGCATCTTTTGAGGATTTCCCGCTTTGAACGCCATTCCAAAAGACCTGGGAAATAAGCCCACCAGGTGAAAAACACTGGTAAGTTAACATCGCAATCACCGTTTCATGAACTAAACTTTTTCGAGTTTCTGACAAGCCGCCATGGTCGAACAGCGTCGAGTTATTTCCTGTAGCAAGGGAAAAATCAAGCTTTGATATCGGCGTCCAGTCCACAGCAGAAGATTCTAGACTTTCCTGATTCTCATTTTTTGAGAGAGTTGATACCTGTAGCCAGGGCTTTTCCTTGTGAAACAATTCGAAAGAATTACCCCATTCCTTGAAATAATTCTCGACTGCCATTGCGAGTAGTTGTGGTACTTTCTGCCACTCAGAATAATCCTTGGGCCCTTTTAACGCAGCATGTGAAACACACAGGAAAAGGCGCATCAGTGCAATCCGTTCATGGGGTCGAACGGCCAAGTCGACGAACCGGTTACCTTCAGTCAAAACTGTGCTAAGACTGGCAAGTTCTTTTTTCCCAGCGGAGGTTACAAGCGGTATCCATGGGTCGAATGCAACATTCATAATTCTATTCCTCTTGATTCCTTTTCGACTACAAGCCCCAACTCATCTGAATAGAAAAGCCGTGTACCCTTTTTTATTCCGTTCAGCTCAATGTACCCATTTTCGGAAACGACTCCGGCACTCTGTGCGCCATGGAGATATTCAGAAAATGGTCTAGGCGTTTCGACTGAATCAAATAAATAGCGCGGTACCTTGACCAAATTTTTATGAATCGCTTTTGCCATTTCAAATGAATAAGCATCACCACCGATTTTACATTTTGAATTGTCCAGGAAAACAACTTCATGGTCATTAAGTAACTTGTAAAGCACTAGATTGGCAGTTGGTACCTCATTTAGTCTGGTTTGGACACCCTCTTCGTCTTCAAGGGCAACCTCCCAGATATTACTATTTCGCGAAGCTACCATTTTTTTTGCAGAATCAGTTCCAAACCATTCTTCATATAGCTTTTCCCATGATTCAGGTTCTTTGTCGCGAACGGCATAGGTTGATTCGATTAAATGGCGTATTTGCAATGGTATCATGATTTGTGAATTTGCTTTCCAAACTTCAAGCGAACGTAGAAGCACAAATGGAGCGTACACATGGGCTTTACTTCCTAGGCTTTCCATTATCGACTTAGTATCGGCCTTCCGAAATTCCTCAACACTTTTTTCTTCTTCAATAATATAAAGTTGGGCCACACCAACCGGACGCTGTTTTCGTTCATGGCGCCAAAGTCGACCTAGTCGTTGCAAAAGCATGTCGGTAGGGGCTAATTCTGAAATCATCAGATCAGCATCCAAATCTACGCTTTGCTCTACAACCTGAGTAGAAATCAGGATTGAACCACATCGAGTCTGCCCAGTTTTTCCAAATCGATCCATCCATTCCGTTTCCAAGGCTTCGCGCCTCCAGAAAGGGAACCTCGAATGGAGTAGGCCTACGGGGAAATCTTGTTGGGTAGTCTCAATTACCTTTCGATACTGATTTTGTGCATTATCTACCGTGTTGCATATCCATAATACTGTCCCGCCACTTCGAGCAACGAAAACCGCCTTTTCCATCGCGGTCTTTGCAGTAATAAAATCAACTTTTACCTCTCGCGAGACAGGGGGTACCGATGCGACATGCTCTATTGGTTCTCCATTCATCCTGCCCGTAATTAGTGGATATGGAGTTTCAAAGTCTTCTTTGGAGGCGACTGGGTTGGAAATTATTTGCCTCCGTCTCTTTTTAGTGAGCGTGGCGGATAAAATAATTACGGTACATCCCAGCCCCTCCAGAGTATTGATTAGGGTATTGATAAGACTGCCAGTATACACATCATATGAGTGCACCTCATCGATTATCACAACCTTGCCGGCCAGTGCGAACTGCCGAATGAAGAAATGCTTGGCTGCAACTACACCAAGCAAAGCTTGATCAACTGTACCGACACCAAACGGCGCCAAAAGGGCCCTCTTTGTAGAGGCAAACCAGTCCCTTCCGAGTCTAGCATCCTCACTCCCTTTTTCCCCACCAGTTTGGGATGGCGAAATTCCGGATCCTTTTGCCATCAACCATGAACTCCCATGAATCAACTGGCTGGAAATAGACTTTGCGGTAATACTTTCGATGAAATCCACCATGCGGATGTGGATTCGGTTACTAGTCGCCTGCGTGGGTAGCGCGAAATAAATTCCAGTGGCCTTACCTGATTCCAACAGCTTGTAAGCGGCTCCTAATGCTGCTTCCGTTTTGCCCATTCCCATTGGTGCTTCAATAATATATACACCTGGCCCCTTTATAGCTTCTATGGCATCAACCTGCATTCCATTTGGAACGAATTTGAAAATATCTTGGAACGAAAGATTTTTGATAATTTCGGGAGGTTGAAAACCGATTGCAGTCAATGCATTTTCAGCAATAACGGCAGGGTCGAATTTTTCTGTTTTTATTGCCGTTGGAAAAAAGTCTTCGTTAGAGCCAATCCAATCTGATACGGTTGTAATCCCGGCTAACCACCAAAGTGCTGGTGAATCGCTATCAAGCTCCAACGAAGATCCATGTGCTCCAAAGTGATCCCAAATTTTTTTAGCTGCATTCCTGCGAGCTGAGGCCCAGTCAATTCCGCTAAAATTGTCATTCATTTGGCCTTGAGGTTTGTATCCCCTATCATTGGGTCGATTTATTCTTCCATGGTGTCCGCCGATGGCAGCGGATATGAATTTAGCAGACTCCGTTCCAACGCCGTTTTCCGTAAGGAACGATTGCAGAGATGAATGCGTAACCTTTCCATGGTTGGACTCCATCACAGTATCCCAACATCCATTTTTTGCAACTAGAGAAAGGCCATTTTCTTCAAGCCAAGCTTCACATTTACGTTGGAATCCAGGAGATATTTTACCAAGGTCATGTAAAGCCGCTAGCGCGCCAATTTCAGAACTCCCTAAGCCTAAGCGAGCAATTAAATCTGGGTATTTTTGGGCGATGGCTTGTGCGACACAGCCGACATTACCCATATGACCAAATACTGATGTCCCAGGTTTATTTTCTTTA
This sequence comes from Fibrobacteria bacterium, assembly GCA_043721115.1. Lineage (GTDB taxonomy): Bacteria > Fibrobacterota > Fibrobacteria > UBA11236 > UBA11236 > Chersky-265. The sequence goes on from JAYSRH010000420.1 coordinate 3,625, forward strand.
GTGGTTTTGGCCCAAAAATGCATCAAACATAACCTGTATTTAAAGTGGATCCGTTAACCGTATCATTTTTACTCTCGGCTATCGCCAATTGCATGGCGAATAGTATCACATAGAAAAGTACATTAAGTAATGTTCAAAATTTTTTTCTCTTTTCATAAGTCGGATTATTATTCTTTTTTGGAGAAGCTGATTACTCCATTAGGAATAGTTGATCTAGCTTCCTTTACCGAACCGAAAAATTTAAAAATCCGACGCGTAGTTTTCTTAATGGGTTATCGCTTACCGACCCTTTTTCGACCCTTCATTTGCTTAACCGAATCCTCCATTTCCATACACATCGTCTTTATGCCCTCTTTATCCGCTGCGAATTCAATGGCATTAGAAATCCCCAGCTTCCCCGCCTCCAACCATGCATCTTGATTGGCGCCTAGGAATAAAAACTGCCAAGCATAATTTTTCGTCTGGTTCCGAACTCGCTTCCGAACTTCTTCAAGCGTATATTCCTGACTGCTGTTTTCTTGTCCATCCGTCAATACCACTACAATAACCGTGCCGGGTCGGTTCTCTGGAGTTATTTCAGCTAAGCGCTGACCGGTTCGATCAATGGCTGTGCCCAATGCATCCAGTAGCGCCGTGCCACCATCGGGTTCATAACTAGAAACGGTCAAATCCACTACTTCGCGCAATGGAACGCCCGCATAGGCAACTTTATACTTCGTGTCAAAAAGAATTAATGAAATCTTGGTCTCGCCGGACTCTGCAAGTTGTCGATGGATAAAATCATTGAATCCCTCCAAAGTTTCCCTACGAATGGACTCCATTGAACCGGACTTATCGAGAACAAAAATAATTTCGGTTAAGTTTTCATTTAGCACAGGGCCTCCTTGTTATCTAGACCAAGCTACGTAACCCAACTCTCATAGGATGATAGCGAGACTATTCCTTATCATATTTCTTCGCCACTTTCTTGAGCTTATTGACCATTTCCAGGCGTAATTCCTCTGGTTCCAGCACTTCGGCATCTTCTCCAAATTGAAGAATATCGCCTATCAGCTCACGGGAATCGCGGTATGGAATGGAAAGAATTAGAAGACCCCCTGGGAGTGACTGTCTCTCCTCTTGGGGATGCCACGATTCCTGGTTGGCCCGTCGAGACGCAGATCCAGTCAATTTGATTTTTGCAACCTTATCTGCCTTACCACCGAAGAAACCGTATGCGGAGGCAAAATAGTCTTGCATCTCTTGTTGAGGAATCGCCAGCGATTTTTCCTTCGAAATCACAACTTCCAGCATTCCGCTTAGAGCAAAGGACCTCAGGCCTAACCGTAAGTGGCAGTAGCTGTCCAAGTACCAATTGTCACGATAGCGAACCATTTTTTGGGGACTTACCATGCGTTCCGTGATATTTCCTGCTTCTCGGTCTTGGTAGCGTATTTTCAATTGGTTGCCGACAAAAAGACCATCCATAACCGTGCGAAAAAGCTCACCATTAATCTTGCGCATGCGCATCGGCAGAAATCGTACTTTTTGGTTCATGTGGACCATCGGTACTTTGCGCTTTTCTAAAATGGATTCCAACTTTTCAACAAATGGGCGTAAAGCGGAACCTGTCAGGAATTCGGCTTGCAGTTCTTCTAGGCGATAGGTTAATTCCGTTAAGCAAACAAGCTCTTCGCCCTTTAGCCATATGCCCGGTAATTCATACGCAATACCTTCAGCATAGCGATAAAGACCGTTCGGGGATTTGAGTGGAAGGGGCGCGTCAAGCTCGCGGCGCATAAATCGAAGGATTCTAAATAGGGTCGGATCAGAACATTGCGCTGCTTGTTTCAATCTTTCTTTGGAAGTACCGTGACGGTTCATGGAAAGACACCGGTGCACGGCGTATATTTTTTCCATTCCCTGCATAAGCTGTTCCCAAGTTAGGTTGCAGCTTTAAAGTAGCATTGTTTTCTCGCAGACTTAAAATCTATTGAAGTAGCGATGCTGGGCGATGCTGGTTTCTGCTCCCGCTATTCACAGATACTGAGGCGATACAGTACCGTTTTCAATCGTCAGTGCACTCAAATTTTCACCGTAGGATTTTCCGATTCCCGTATCGATGCACAGTAGCTTTTCATCATACAACGGGACAATCCGGCCACCTTGAGACGGTTTGATGCAAGAGGTTGGCGTGTGCCCAACCACCATGCGTTGGCAGTGATGGTAATCCAATACTTGATCCAGTTCCCGGCCCTTTTTTTCATTGGGGCGCAAGGTGAATTCACGGTTCCACTGCGGTCCATCTTTCTTGTGCGTCACATCCTTTCCGGCATCTGGCGGTAGAAAACGGCTCAACTCTAAGCGCACCTGCCTATTGAGATCGTCTAAAGGCTGGCAGCCATGTGCTTGGTTCAGGCCACCATGCACAAAAATGGATCCGTTTAGGATCACGGCCGAATCATGTGTGGCCAGCCATTTGCCTACTTTGCCCCATGGCGAAAGACTGGCCCGGAATTCCCGACACCCGAGCATGTCCATGCGCTTGTCTCTTTTGGCATCGGCCACTGGGGACCAATCGTGTGATGGAATGGATTGGGTCCGCACCATGCCGGAAGCGGCGCTTCCGCTGGAACCGCCATGTATGGTCTCCAAGGGATCCGTAAATTCCTGCTCTGCCAAATCTTGAAACTCTTCCAGCGTATTATAGATGAGCAGCCCGCTCATCGACATAGCCTCGTGATTTCCCAATAGCACGTGCACGCGAGAATTGTATCCGGGAGCTTCAACTTCCAATCGGCGCAGCAGTTTGAAAATTTTACCAGGTTCTCCACCTCGGCCTAGAATGTCTCCAAGTTGGACCAGATGGGTGTCCTTGGCCTTCCAATGCCCGCGTCTATCAATGAGCCCGGTATCGAGTAGGATTTTTCGAAATCCGCCATAATTCCCGTGCAAATCGCCAACGGCAACGATTCGGCCAATCTCTGAAAATGAACTTTGCGACAGCATGCTTTTACCTTACCGACAGTATAAAGGGAGGGCAAGGCCCATTTCTAGCTCAATCGTTCAAAATCGACATTTTAGGGTTAATTTACCGCGGCCTATAAGAGCCCTAATCTGCATAGAACCGGCCCTCAAGTTCTATATTTCCTGTCCCATCAACCGAGGCGGCCTTTTGGAGCGGATTAACGATGAATGTGGAATCATGGGGGTATTCGATGGACCCGAGGTGACCCGGCGAGTAGTCATGGGTCTTTATTCCCTTCAACATCGCGGCCAAGAAAGCGTTGGCGTGGCGACTGCGAATGGAGAGAATATTCATCTCTTGAAACGCATGGGTCTCGTCACTGAGCTCAATCGGGAGGAAAAGGAAATCGCCTCCATGGTCGGCATCGCCTCCATCGGTCATGTGCGGTACTCCACCTCCGGCAACTCCAACTTAAGCAATGCTCAACCCATGCTGGTGTCCACCAAACGAGGTCCCATTGCCGTAGCCCACAATGGCAATATCGTCAACGCCCCCGATATCCGAAAACATATGGAAGAAGACGGCCATATTTTTCAGAGCACATCGGACACGGAAATCATTCTCCATTTAATTGCCCGATCCAAACAAGTTGCGTTGATCGACGCCATTTCGGAAACCTTGGCGCAGCTGACTGGGTCTTTCTGTCTGGTTTTTTTGACCAAGAACGAAATGTACGTGGCGCGCGACGGCTTCGGTATCCGGCCATTGTGCCTGGGTCGATTGGACAAGGCCTGGGTCGTTGCATCAGAAACCTGTGCTCTGGACTTGCTCGGCGCAAGCTATGTACGCGACATCAAACCCGGTGAATTGTGCGCCATCAACAACAATGGCATTGAGTCGGTAACCTTTACTACCAAGCCC
>JAYSRH010000421.1:0-21999 GCA_043721115.1 Fibrobacteria bacterium
GGCAAGACCGGTGACATGCTTGAAAAAATCGTCGAGGGCAAGGTTACCAAATTCTACAAAGAGAATTGTTTGATCAGCCAGGTCTACATCAAAGACAGCAAACTCACTGTCGACAAATTGCTGGCCAATACTGCCAAGTCGCAAGGGCTCGAGTCCGTAAAGGTGCTCGGTTTCCACCGACTTCAATTGGGTCAATAGCCCAGTGCCCGACCTAAGGTACAAGCGAATTCTTCTCAAACTTAGTGGGGAGACTTTCGCAGGCGACCAGGAAAGTGGCATAGACCCGGATACTATCCGCGCTATCGCCGAAGAAGTTGCCCAAGTCTATCAAAGCGGCATACAATTAGGAATTGTTATTGGCGGGGGCAATATTGTCCGCGGCTCTACGCTGAGTAAATTCGGTTTCGACCGCGTTTCCGCAGACCAGATGGGAATGTTGGCAACAGTCATCAATTGCCTGGCTATGCAAGACGCCCTGGAAAAACTGGGCATATTTACCCGTGTGATGAGCGCAATCAAAATGTCTACCATCGCCGAGTTTTATATCCGCCGCCGGGCAGTCCGTCATCTGGAAAAGGGACGCATCGCCCTATTCGCGGCCGGAACGGGTAACCCTTACTTTACAACGGATAGCGCAGCCACATTGCGGGCCATTGAAACAAACTGTGACGTGATCATGAAGGCCACCAATGTAGATGGTATTTATGATAAGGATCCCAACAAGCACAAAGATGCGGTTAAGTACGATAGCATCACCTATACCGAGGCCATCAATCGGCAGCTCAAGGTTATGGATACCTCGGCTTTCGCCTTGTGTCGTGAGAACAATATTCCCATTTTGGTTTTCGACATGACCGTTCCTGGTAATTTGGTCAAAGCGGCTAAAGGGGAAAAGATTGGAACCTTGGTGAACGGCGGGGAGTAAAAGCATGTTCGACGAGAAATCACTTAAAGACCGTATGCAGAAAACCGTGGACACGGTCCACCGCGAGTTGGCCAAGATTCGCACCGGAATCGCATCTCCATCTATTCTGGACAATATCTACATCGACTATTACGGCACCAAAACACCCATCCCTCAGGCGGCGGCCATCTCCATACCGGAACCGCGCTGTCTGGCTATTAAACCCTGGGACAAAAGTCTGATGCAAGCCATCGAAAAAGCCATCCAGACCAGCAACATTGGCATCAATCCAGTTAACGATGGAACTTTCATTCGTTTGAATATGCCCGTTTTAACCGGTGAACGCCGCAAGGAACTGGCCAAAGTGGCCAAACATGTGGGTGAAGAAGGCAAGGTCGCCATTCGTAATATTCGGCGTGATGAAAACGAACACTTGAAAAAAGCAGCCAAAGATTCCGGTGGCCCAGAAGACGACCTCAAACATGAGATGGAAAAAGTCCAGACCATTACGGACAAATACATAGCGGAAGTGGATAAAGTGATCGTTGAAAAGGAAAAGGACATCCTCACCGTTTGAGTCCGGTTCGCCCTACCATGCGTGAGCCTCTACAACATATTGCCGTCATCATGGACGGAAATGGCCGCTGGGCAAAAAAACGTTTTTTACCTCGAGTTGTAGGCCATAAAGAAGGCACAAAAGCCACTAAGCGAATCGTTAAAGCAGCCGGCGAATTAGGTGTCAAATACCTAACCATATACGTCTTCTCCTCCGAAAACTGGGAACGACCGCTTCCGGAAGTCGATGCCCTCATGCACCTTCTGGTCGACATGATCCGACAAGAAATTCAGGATTTAATGGACAATAATGTCCGGCTCTGTGCCCTGGGAAATTTATCCCGCCTTCCCGACGTAACACGCAAGGAACTGGAATGGGGCATGGAACGTACCCGGGAAAATACCGGTCTTCAGCTTAACTTGGCGGTTTCTTACGGTGGCAGAGAAGAAATCCTGGATGCCTGCCGCGCACTGGCCGAAAAAGCCCGTCGTGGAGAAATCGAGCCCGCTGATATCGATGACCAAGTGTTTCGTGCACACATGTACCAAAGCGAAGTTCCCGATCCGGAGCTTTTGATTCGAACCGGCGGCGACCAGCGCATATCCAACTACCTGCTATGGCAAATTGCCTATACGGAATTGTACGTAACGCCAACGTTATGGCCGGATTTTGATCGCGACGGTCTGGTAGAAGCCATCGAGGAATACCATTCCCGCCAACGTCGTTTCGGCAAAGTGTTCGAAGGCTAAGCTCTGTCAAATCTAGCTGTTCGCATCGTATCAGCAGTTGTCATGGGCCTGCTGGGATTTTCCGCCCTTGTGCTCAACGTGAACACCCGCTGGGCGGTGATGGCCTTGATGCTTACCTCGGGTGCTTGGGAATATTCCCGCATGGTTTCCAAAAGCTTTTCTGGACCCCATATAGCCTGGTTTCCGGCCCTCGTGGTGCTCCTTAGTACGCTAGCGCATCTTCCCGGTTTTTCCGCTATTCCGCCGGAAACTCTGGCTTGGGCTTTGGCAGTAACGGGAGTCCTTACTTTCACATTGCTTGGTTTCCGCTACCTAAATATTTCAGTCATGGCCCCCTGGATTTATTTGCAGCTTTTCGGATGTGGATATTTCGGATGGTATGCCGCAGGTATATACGCGTTAGTCCGTCCGGAAACCGGTTGGCACGGCATCTTCCCACTCTTACTGGTGCAGCTCGCCATTGCCACTGCCGATACGGGCGCCTATGTGACGGGACGGGCTTTTGGAAAACGCAAGCTCGCGCCCTCTATCAGTTCCGGTAAAACGGTGGAAGGTGCCGTCGGTGGCGCTATTCTAACCACAGTTCTGGTTATGGCCATTGGTCCTATCTTACTGAAAACCAGCGGCATGGTAAACCTGGGTTTGGGACTTGTGCTATCCAGCACGGCAATACTCGGCGACCTCTTTATATCCATTCTTAAACGCCATGCAGGTGCAAAAGACTCCTCCCACTTAATTCCCGGGCATGGTGGAGTGTTGGATCGATTCGACGCCCTCTTTTTCAGTGCGCCTGTGGCAGCCTTCTACTTGTCGCTATTTAGCGTCGCGCATTGACAAAGTAAGTGCAACATATTTTCATCGTTTATTGAAAACTAGCGGCGCGCCGTCTTTTATGAGGGTCCATGCTCCGCCTTTGACATTGATATCATGGGATTCTTCTATGGGTGCCCGGCAGTCCACTTCCGCCGTCGCCAAACCGGTGGTCTGATCTTTATACTCACAATGGGTTTTAACGCTGGATAAATTACCATCGGCCACTGTCCACGTCGAGTATTCCTTTTTTATCTCCAAATAATCATACGGGGACGGTTTACCCGTTGCCACCCGATAGGACAACAACGTGGTATGGTCGCTTCCAATATCCATAGTCACTTTGATGTCGGTAGGAGGGGTGGCGGAAACGGGAATATTGGCCCTCCAAATGCCAATTACGGTGGCTTCGGTTTTGGGCTGCGCTACGGCGTCCGTCGAACTTGATTTCGTCAATTGCGTCAAATCGCAGGCGGACAAGAACAATCCAATCGCCAAGGTCCATCTAAGTTTGGTGCTAGAATACAGCATAGGTTAAGCTTCCTTCCCGAATTACCTGACACTATCACACTAGCACCTGGCAAAAAAAATAGGCAAGCGTGATCCGCAGGTAATGAATGGGATGGGTAGGATGCGTTTTGTGTCTTTTGGGGGAATTCTGAGGTAGGCTTGCTATAATTCGATTCATGGCATTTTTTATATTGAATCACCATGCATAAGAAGAATATCGCCTTGCTGGGCGCTACCGGTTCCATTGGTATGAATGCCCTCAAGGTTTTCCGCCAGCATCCCGACCGCTTCCGGTTGGTAGGTGTGGCGGTTGGGCGGCAATGGGAAAAGTTATTGCCCATCATCGACGAATTCAAAATCAAGATTGTCTGTGTCTTTGATGCTGGTGCGGCTGCGCAAATGCGCCAAAAGACTTCGATTCGAGTTTTGGAGGGAATGGACGGATTATTGGAACTGGTTTCCCTGACCGAAGTGGATTATGTCCTCAACGGGCTGGTGGGTGCAATCGGTTGCCAGCCGACTCTTGAGGCCATCCGCCGGGGCAAACATGTTGGACTGGCAAATAAAGAGACCATGGTGATGGCGGGCGAAATTATCAATTCAGCTTTGCGAAGCCATCCGGCCAGTCAATTGATTCCCATTGATTCGGAACATTCCGCGATTTTTCAATGTATGGCAGGACGACCCATTTCCGAAGTCGAACACATTGAGCTTACGGCTTCCGGTGGCCCATTTCGCGAAAGACCGAAAGATACCTTCGCATCCATTCGCAAATCCGACGCCTTAAAACATCCCACTTGGGTCATGGGCGAAAAAATCACGATTGATTCTGCCACACTGATGAACAAAGGCTTGGAGGTCATTGAAGCCCATTATTTGTTTGGAGTGGAATTCGCTAAAATCAAAGTGACCATTCATCCAACATCCATTATTCATTCCTTCGTTCAATTCCAAGATGGATCTTTGATGGCGCAACTTGGCTGCCCGGATATGCAGCTGCCGATTCAGTATGCCCTTTCCTATCCGGAGCGTTGGCCCTTGAACGTGGAAAGACTGAACATGGCCAAGCTGGCCAAACTGGAATTCTTCGCGCCCGACCTCGACAAGTTCCCTTGTTTAGGCTTGGCCTATCGCGCTGGTCATTTGGGAGGTACTGGTCCGGCCATCCTCAATGCCGCCAATGAGGCCGTTGTAGCCCGTTTTCTGGAAGAAAAGGTTGGTTTCACCGATATTCCAGTGATTCTGTCAGCCGTCCTTGACGCAGCCAGTGTGAAACAAAATCCGGATATTAAAGACGTACTTAGCGCGGATAGTTGGGCACGCCAAGCTGCGATAAGTATAATGGATGATATTGAAGTGAAAGCAGGTATCGCATGAATTTGGTCGGCTATTGGTCTCTGATTTACCAGGTTCCGGTGGGACTCATTGGTTTGAGCTTTATGGTTTTCATCCACGAGTTCGGACATTTCTTTGTCGCCAAAAAATTAGGTGTGAAGGTGCATACCTTTTCCATTGGATTTGGAAAAAAATTAATCACATGGAAGCGTGGGGAAACGGAATACGCCATATCCGCCATACCCTTCGGTGGATATGTAGCCATGGCCGGAGAGAGCCCGGAAGACGGAGGCTATGGCAATGCCGATGAATTCCGTGTGAAACCCATCTGGGTGCGATTTCTAATCGCCATTGCGGGTCCCGCTGCAAATGTTGTCTTTGCCTTTCTAATTCTTTTTGGACTTTATTTGAACGGTGTTCAAGAGCCCAAACATTCCATGAAAGTGGGTGAAGTAGACGTAGGCTCCCCCGGGGAGAAAGCGGGCCTACAACGCGGGGATGAAGTCCTCAAATTGAATGGCAAGCCCGTTACGGGCTGGGAAACGTTTATGCAAGATGTGGCCATGGAAGGTGGCCATCCTATCCCACTTGAAATTCGCCGCTCCGAACAGTCCCTAACTCTAACCATGGTACCTGAAATAAATGCCAAGTTCGGAATCGCATTGTCTGGAATCACTGGTGAAGCCGAGGTTGTGGTTGCCAAAGTCATGCCCGGCAAACCCGCGGAGGCGGCCGGCCTGAAATTAGGCGACAAAATCATGGCCGTGGACGGAATTCGCATTCCTTCCGCTACGGCATTGATTGAAATGGTAAACGGTTCCAAAGGAGAGCCCATCACCATCAGCTTGGTACGCGACAATCAGAAATTGGAAATCCCCATCCGGCCCGTCATGGATGAAAGTAGCAAGCGGTATGTAGTGGGAATTTATCCCGGTCTTTCCGTACCAACTATTCTGGTCAAACGCGGTGTACTGGGCGCAATGAATAAAAGCGTGGAGAAGAATGCCGAGTCCGCCACCTTGGTTTTCAAAACCCTTTCCGGCATCATTCTTGGAAAAATAAAACTCAAAGCCTTGTCCGGGCCCATCGGGATTGTGCAAATGATCGCCGGAAGTTTGCGTCAAAGCGTGCAGAAGTTTTTGGAATTCATGGCATTGCTCAATACCAACCTGGCGGTACTTAATATCCTGCCCTTGGCGATTACGGATGGCGGTGTGGTGATGTTTTTGTTTCTGGAGTGGATTCGTAAGAAGCCCTTGGCTCTCAGCACACAGCATATGATAAATCGGGTGGGTTTCAGTTTTTTCTTACTGCTTTTCCTATTTGTCACGTTCCAGGATATTTTGCGGATTCCCTGGTTCCTGAACTAAACCCAAAAGAACGGCCTGGCGAGTAAGAAACCTTCACATAAACTGCGCGCCGTCCGCTAGGAAGCACTGCGGAAACAGGAATTTCAGGAGCGTATGGAGTCCCACGTTTTCGCTAGGGCTGACCAGTACGTAAGGCTTCCCCGCCCCATCCAATCGAATCTGGTAGGCTTGAGCGGAAATCGCCGAAGTCCATTTTGCACAGTCGAAGAGGATCTCAACGGAAACTTTGTTTCCAGTTTGCCACCTTTGCAATCTGCTCGAATCGAATTGGAGCTTCATATGCATTCCCTCAGGCAGCTCAAATAGAAAACGGATCGAGTCCCCGTTCATTTTTTTAATGAGCTTGATGAATCTTGGATTGGAATAGTCTTTATAGGCTATCGAATCAGGTAACGTCGAGTCACCATGGCTGGCAACGAGCATCAACTCTGCGGAAGTCCATCCGGCACTTGCGACTTTCACCGATGGCAGGTTCAACGCGGTTACGGGTGAAGCCAGATCCACCTCCATACCGGCCGGGTAATTCCAGATCGAGTCCCGGGAACTATCTGGCATCCGATATTCCATTTTCATGACCATCATATCCATACTGGAGATAAGGGCAAGACTGTCCGCTCCAATGAATCCGAAACGGGCGGAAACGGTAACTTCAGGGTTACCCACTTCCGTCCCGGCCAGTCTTTCGAATAGGCATCCTGAAAGCAGGCCTGCGAAGAACATCCAGACTAGGCGATAACGCATCACGTCAATCCTGCATGCCCGTCAGGGGGAAAAGCTGAATATTGATATGAACCACTTCTCCGCCCTCACCGGAATCAGCACCCAGATTCAACAACTCCTTGCGCATGAGCTGGATGAGTTCCTTGACCTTGATGAAATCCCGGGCATGGATTGGGATGGTGATACTGGAAATATCTCTTTGGGAGGAAGGCAGAGTATCCAGCACGGTGAGAGCCTTCTGCATCATCTGCCGGTGATAGTTCTTGATCAGTAGAGAACGTACTTCATCGGAGGTGGTAATGTTGACGTCACTTTGGGCGACACCGTTGGCCGTCCGTTTGAGGAGCCCCATATTGGAAAGGAGAGCCAGTGATTCTTCAATCTGCTTCACTGTGAATCCCTTGCCTAACTTCCGAAGTATCCACTGGGGATCCGGCCGAAACCCCTTAAGCGCCACCATCTCTCGAATCACGATATGTCGCCAGTCCGTAAACAATTGGAACTGGTTTTCCTCAAGCTTTCTAAGACCCGACCGAGTGCGCACCTTGAGGATGTTTTCATAGTAGATATTCCGCTCTGAAATTGTTGTGGCTTGGTTGAAAAATACCAAATTCTCGAAGAATTCAGCCCTTCTGCTTTTGAGGCCCAAGGCGGACTGGAATTTCACCAGGCTTTTTTTAGTCAGATTTCGCTCTCCGTCCATGACCAGTTTTAAGTAGTTGGGACTGCCGATCCCAGCCTTTTGGGCAAAATACCGGTGGGAGAACGAAGGTTGCCGGGACTTTTTGAAATCGTAAAGATCTCGGAGAAAGGTCCGGTAATCCGAGTAATGGAGGACGTCCGGCTCGACCGTAGAAGGACTCATAACTGCATTTTCCTGTCCCTACCTTTGGTTCCAAGGCACCCGATAAGTATAACCGCCAAGTGCAGGAAAGGCCATAGGAGCGTCGGAACTGCCGTTAACATTTGAATACGGAAAGTGCATGGAAATGGAGGAATCGCATTTCTTGGAAAGATATCTTATGCAAAGGCATTGCGATAGTTTCAAAAGTTTCAATATAGGTGTGGATCCAATTCCAAGGAACAGCTTGTGGTAGTACCCAAATCTTTAGCCACCTGGAAAAAGTTCCGCGAACCAGGCGAACCTTTTCTGGAGATCAATACGGCATCTTTCCTGAATGAGGTGCGCTCCGAGACTCCTGGATGCGAAAGGGCATTCAGCCACCTTTTCAACCAAACCCATGCCCCATTGTCCTCCTATGTGCATCGTTATTTTCCAGACTCATGCGCCGTCGAGGAAATTCTGCAAGAAACATACATTGCCGTGCACCGAGGACTTCCCGGATTTGAAGGCCGATGTAAGTTGTCGACTTGGATTTTTTCCCTGGCCTATCATAAAGTTTGCGATAAGTTGGCCGAAAAATACCGTAAGGTAAATTCGTCCCCAACCCAATCCCATGTCCTAGAAAATATTGAATCGAAAGATCCCCTGCCTGATAGCGTCCTAATGCAATTGGAGCTGGTGCGGATGGTGGAATGTGCCGCGGCAAAATTAGATAGGAAATACCGTGACGTCCATTACTTGAGGGACTTCGAAGGACTCAGCGGTGAAGAAACATCACTCGAACTGGGTATTACCAAATCCCTGGTTCGGGTGAGACTGCATCGTGCCAGATGTTTAATCGTCGAAAAAATCCGGGCACAGTTTCCGCAAGCGATCATGGAAAATACTGTTTGATAAAAGAGTCACTCATTTTTTTTTGAAACATTTTATGTAGCGGCAAAGACACATTGGCGAACCCAATTCCGGGTTCCTGATAAGGAGATTAAGAATGGATAAGCAATCACTGACCCGTCTCGCCATCGCAGGAATGATGGCTGGCAGCTTTACTTTTACGGCATGCGAGAACAGTACTTCCAGCGCGCCAGCGCCTATGACCGGCATCGTCGCAGCCAAGACCCTGGCCGACTTCCAAACGGAGTGTACCAAATTGGGGGGCACCTTCAAGACCCATGAGTGCCAGTCCCTGAATGAGTGCAAAGGCCATAGCTACCAGGAAGGAAAAGGCGTTGCGCTTCACGAATGCAAAGGCCATTCCGCCTGCAAGGGCGGGAGCTGTATCGAGTCCTGAACCAATGGCTCCTCCGCTAAAATCCGATAGCGGTAAAGCGGAGTAGCTGTATTGAATATTGCATGAACAGAATTCCTCGAAACGCTATAGGACTAGGCTTGCGATTACCGCATTACCGCCATATCTTTACCGAATGGCCGAAAGTGGAATTTTTCGAGATTGTATCGGAAAACTTCATGGGCGATGCGCCGCTTCCAAAACAGAATCTTGAGCGTATTCTTTCCACCTATCCTGTTGTGCTCCACGGTGTCAGCTTGGGCATCGCTTCAACTGATCCTTTGGATTATTCCTATTTGGATCGTTTGAAAGCTCTCACCGTAATGACTGCAACACCATATTTCACCGATCACCTTTGCTGGAATTCCACCCATGGAATCCATCACCACGACCTCCTTCCTGTACCGTACACGGAGGAAAATGCGCGGTACATAGCAGAACGGATTTCCGAAGTTCAGGATTTCATCGGCATTCCTTTCGGATTGGAGAATCTATCGAGTTACGCGACCTTCAAGGAAAGCGAAATGGAAGAATCGGATTTTTACAATCGAGTGGTAGAGCTTTCTGGATGTGGGTACATGCTGGATATCAATAACATATTCGTCTCTTCCGTGAATCATGGGTTTGACACCCGAAGGTATCTGGATTCCATTCGCTGGGACAAAGTTTTACAATGCCATATCGCCGGTCACACTGAAAAACCGGATGGCACCCTCCTCGACACCCATGAGGAAAAAGTGCGCCGCGAAGTTTGGGAATTGTATGGACATGCATGGAATCTTTCCGGCGGATTTCCGACCTTGCTGGAACGGGATGATAAAATCCCCCCATTTCCAGAGCTGCATGCCGAAGCGCTGCGGGCCCGCGACTACCAGGTAGCCGGTTGAAAATGGAAAAAAGGATCCCACCACTCGAACTGGTTCTAATGCAGGAACAATTCGGTAAATTGATCCGAACGCCATTCTCCTTTTCCACCGGCCGATTCCAAAGCAGAATAGATCGTCTCACGGTATACAATGAGCAGTATTGGTATCGCCTATTAACAGTTCTCCAACAGGATTTTCCCCTGCTGGCCGAGACCATGGGCCTTTGGAAATTCAATCAACTTGCAACCGCCTTTCTGGATGAGCATCCTTCCCGCTCGCCCTATCTCCAAAACCTGCCCAATGGGTTCGTGGAATTTTTGCAGGTCAGTGTGATTTACAATATCCCCCAACTCATACAAATCGCTGCCCTGGAAATAGCCATGCTGAATGCCTTTCATGCACCTGCTGTTTTCCCCTTGGACCCGAGCAAACTCTCCCCACGAGAATTGGAAATACTGGCCGACACTTCCCTGGTTTTTCAGCCATGGTTTTCCCTGCTGGAAGAGGACTGGAACCTGATGGAATGCCGCACGGCCTTGGAGGAAAAAAAGGATGAAGTTCCGATTGTCCTGGACAGGAAGGGTTATTGGGCGGTTTTTAGAAATGGGAATGATGTAGAGTGGAAAGAACTGGATCCGATTCCATTCCACCTGTTGAACAGGCTACGCGCGGGCCAGCCCCTGGGTTTGGCATGTGAAGCTATGACTGAAAATCTTGATTCCCCGGAGGTAAACTCTTTGATGTCCAAGATTCCCTCTTGGTTCGAAACCTGGACGCGCCTAAAATGGTTCGAGCAGCCTTCATTTGAAGGCTTGATACATGGAGATGCCGAAGTGATATGAGTCCTGGCTTAGAGTCGCATACTTTGGACGGATCAACTTCTTGTATTCATACAAGCCCCAACCGGCTTTAGCATCCAAATAGGTGGATTGAAAAATCCTGATTCCTACGACGGCGCCGGGTACAATGGAAAATTTGGTTTCTCCCTCCTGGTCCCAATAATTCGGGATCCAGATCCAGTGATCGAAAAGAAAGAGTGTGGTCATCCCTGCCTTCCAACGGCTGCCCAAAGCATACGAAGCCTGGAAGGCACCAAGGCCTTTGTACGAACCGTAGTCAGCCAATCCGGTCGCCAGAACCGTGGACCCCTCGATGTCGAATTGAAGGGTAAGCCGCTTGGAGAAAAAGCTATTTGGAATGCGTCCGCCCAACCCTACAGCCAAATCCCAGGTGCCACTCCCGATATACAGTTCGTTGACTCCCGGATGCGCCACGGACCAATCATAGGCAGGGAATTTCAGGGACATCCTGGGAGACCACGCGCCGATTCGCTTCCCCACCGATATTTCACCGTCACCTAGCGAGTAGCGTGTCTTATGCCCAATCCGTTTGAATGAGGATTTCAATGGGACGCCCAAGCTGCCGTTCCAGCCCCACCCAGCCCAATACAAGGAGGCTGCAGGCAAGGTTCCGTAATCCTCCCGTGTGCTCCAATCCCGGTCCGAGACGTTTATCCAGTCTCCAATACCCACGGCCAGTCCGGAAATTCGAAAGCTTTCACCCTGGGTCCGTGTGAATGAAAACAAACCGGCGAAAAGGAATAGGAAGAATCGGGGCGTTTTATTCATGCTCCCTAAGTCTCTGGCATGCAACGAAACGTTTCAAGAAAAACTAGCGTTGGGAAGGAATGCCCAATGACCAGACCCAGCATTTTCTTCAGGGACGAGGCGCGACATCGTTCAGCTTCCAATCATACTGGTACTTGATTTCACCCTTAAACACCTCAAGCTTTTTCCGAATCACAGGATCGGAATATAGGGAGATGAATTCGACCACCTTGTCGCGGTCAGATTCGAAATCCTCTTTGTACCAATCGAAAATACTGGAGAGGACCAGGGTCTTGCCGTCCAAGTAAGAACCTCGTTCAGATTGAATAAAATATTTTGTGCCCCGATTCAGTAAAGCTTCCGAGTTCGCTGCGGTGAAGGGCACTGGGGCCAGATTGGGGCAACCCAGGCTGGCGCAATTCAAAGCGAAATGGACTCGGTTGTCTTTCCAAAGGGGACGCAAAATTCGATGTTCGATATCATTGAGCGAGAGTTCAACGCCTTCGACGCGCATGATTTTGGCGTCCCATGGACCAGCTTTGGATACGCTGTTGGGAAGTTCGATCTCGCGAATGCTGCCGATGGGATAGGCCCGAAGAACCACGGCAACCGTCATCGCATTGTATAGATTCATCCAAAAGGCTTTTTGCTCCTGCCTGTTCAAAGTACGTATTGTCTCTCCTTGCAATACCTCAAGAAAGGATTCTAAAACAGCTCGATCCCGTTTCGATACTTTGCCATATCGGAGTCTATTTATCTGGTCCTTGGAGGTTGTGTCAAGGTAAGTTGCAAGAAAAACCTTCCATGGCCCATAGTTCAGCTGCTTTTGACTTGAGTCCTGATGCGCGGCCCACTTCTCCCACGATGTAGAGATTGGAGCGCCAATTGGAGAGACCGGAAAACTGAGGGCTAAGATGAATAAAAGCAGATGGGAAATTCTCATAAGGCATGAGTCTGTTCCTACACCTGATACGTTTCGAAAATTCAAATAAGAATCCTCCTGAGAGGCATTTGAATATTTACGCGTTATTCGAAGTCCATCCAATCTCAGACCCATGCTAAAACCTATTCGATGCTTTACTACCCAAGCACGATTGCTATTCGATTATGACATTTCTGCCTCATTATGTCCGTTCCTTCACCCCTATTTAGGTGAGGTTAAGCGAACATTTTTACCTGACCCAAGGGGAATTGCCAGAAATCTAGGAATTAAGCACCTTGCCATTAACAAAGTCTATGCACGAATCCATTAGCGTTTTCGATATCTTCAAAATTGGCGTGGGACCATCCAGTTCGCATACCATGGGCCCTTGGAGGGCTACGCAGCAATTTGTGCAAACTTGTCGCGAATTGGGGATGCTCGAACATATTGTGGAATTGCAGATAGAGCTATACGGCTCGTTAGCTAAAACGGGAAAGGGTCATGGCCTAAATGAGACGAACCAACTCTTCCTGCTACCCGAAAAATCCATAGTCTTTATTCCGGTAACGGGGATAATCTTTCACAAACACATTTCCCTACCGTTACCGTTTCCCATTGAGAAAGCCGACGATCTTCTTAAGCATTGCCTAAGCCAAGGTCTCCGTGCACCTGAAGTCATTCTTCAAAATGAAAGAGCTTGGAGAACGGACGAATCCATAAAAAAGGAATTGGGTCTCATTTGGGAAACCATGAAACAATGCATTTACTTGGGATGTCATACAAGTGGAATCCTTCCGGGAGGATTAGAGGTAACTCGCCGGGCACCGGCCATGCAGCGCGATTTGCTGAAAGGCGCAACCTATGCTGATGCGGATGCTTGGCTGGATGCTATTCGAAAGCAAGGAGGAAGTTTTCAAGACATTCTAAAATGGGTTAGCTGCTTTGCCCTAGCAGTTAATGAACAAAACGCATCCTTCGGTAGAGTCGTTACCGCTCCAACCAATGGTGCCGCCGGCGTGATTCCCGCAGTGCTCATGTACTATATCTGCTTTTGCAATGGTAACGAAACCGGGATAGAAGATTTTTTGCTCACGGCCGGTGAAATAGGCAGCCTGTTTAAGAAAGGGTCCACGCTTTCAGCCGCCATGGGTGGTTGCCAGGCCGAGATTGGCGTATCCAGCGCCATGGGAGCGATTAAGGCCATCACCGCCTGCCACCTGGCCCTAGAAGGCAATCCTGCTAAAGCCAAGGTGACTCTAGACACCGTTATAAAATCCATGTGGGAAACGGCGTTGGACATGAATTCGAAATATAAAGAAACGTCGGAAGGTGGTCTGGCTTTGAATATCTCAGTAAACGTGGCTGAGTGCTGACCCGTGGTTCACGATACAGCACTCTAGGGGTAAATCATGATAGTCTTTGTAAAAAGGTATTTTCAGTCTCAAGCTAAATATTTTCCTACCGTATTAGTCATTGGCATCTTGCTTCCCCTAAGCATTAATGGTGCTGCTTTCGTACATCCAGGCATTATCAATAATCAAGCCCAGTTAGATTTCATCAAGGACAAGATCAAATCCGGAACGGCTCCGTGGAAGGCCGCTTTTGACAATATGAATTCCAGCCCATATGCATCGTTAACCTATACTGCTAACCCGCGAGCTTTTGTTGATTGCGGTTCTTTTTCAAATCCCGATATTGGCTGCTCAGATGAAAAACGAGATGCCATCGCCGCCTATACTCAAGCATTACTTTGGTATTTCACGGGTAAAGAAGCGTATGCCAAAAAATCCATTGAAATCATGAATGCCTGGTCAGCGGTTTTAACAACCCATACCTTAAGCAATGCCCCATTGCAATCCGCTTGGGTAGCTTCCGAGTTCCCTCGAGCGGGAGAGCTTATCCGCTATACCTATACGGGTTGGCCCGCAGGCGAGATGACCCAGTTTTCGAATATGCTAAAAAATGTTTACCTCCCATTAATCGTGAATGGCAGCGGGTCAAATGGAAACTGGGAGCTCTCCATGATCGATGCCACCCTAGCTATCGCCGTTTTTTTGGATGACCATACCGTATTCGAAAAAGCCGTTTCCATGTGGCGAAAACGGGTGCCCGCCTACTTCTATTTAAAGGAAGACGGACACCTTCCCATTGCACCACCTTCCGGCAATCACACCGATTCCGTTTCCTTAATAAAATACTGGTATGATCAAACCCAATTCGAAAATGGCTTGGCTCAAGAAACCTGTCGCGATTTTGGCCATACCCAATATGGTTTGGCCGCCGTCCTCAATGTAGCGGAAACCGCTTATTTACAAGGCATTGATCTTTATGGTGAGCAATCAATACGTCTCGTCGCGGCCATGGAATTTCATGCCGACTATATTACCGGAAAAACTGTACCGAATTGGTTATGCGGGGGAACAATAAATTCCAGTTTAAATCCGACTTGGGAAATCGGCTATAATCACTATCATAACCGACTGGGAATGCCCCTCCCCATTTCAAAATCCCTTATAGAAACAATGTTGCGACCTTCTGGAGTTGACCATCATATGGCCTGGGAATCCTTGACTCATGCCGAGCTTGGAATGGTGGGCGCCTTGGGAGTAGGTATAGCAAAACATAAATTGGGCGTGCAACATATTCCCGTTAGAATCATTTTTGGAAAATCAGGATCAATCAAAGTTGCTTGGACGCGATCTGTAGCCGCTCGCGCTGTCGAATATTCCCTTGTTGGACGAATTCCTTAGTTCCCTCTTTAAATCCGAGTAATAGATTAAGGATTGGAAAAGGGCTTTGATTTACCCATGCTCTTTATGGAGTACTGGGCACGTCGGTATAATTCTGGGCACGTCGATATTACTATATAGCCCCGATTGAGATTTGGACATAGATTAGCACCTAGACCCAATGGGCCAGGTTACCGACAAGGGGATAAATTATGCCATCAAAGTCATTTTATATAACAACGTTGCGATTGGTTCTAAGCTTGCATTTAACCATGACCGCAAGCGTTTCAGCAAAATTTGCTTTCTCAAAATTGGTTCATCCAGGTTTTGATAATTACGATATTTTGCCCTATGACTGGGCCGTAGATAAGCCAAACTTAAATTCGATTGGTGCCATTGCCTTTCTACCCGATGGTCGCCTGGTTGCAACTGTTTACAAAGAGGGTGCAAGTGTCACCAACAGAAATGGTCAGGCTTTTATTCTATCCGGTGTTAATACCGGCACGGACAGGTCCGATATCTCGGTGGTCCCCCTACCCGGCGGTCTGCGCGAACCCTTGGGCGTGGCAGTTGTCAACGGTAGCATTTACGTGTTAGAAAAGGACCGGCTGGGTAAATTCACTACCGATGGTGCTGGCTGGACCTATGCGGTTGAATATGCTGATGCCAATCCTGTAGGCGTCAAGGACTTCTCACAATGGTATTCGATGGGCCTTGTATACAATCAAGGCAAGTTCAATTGGACCTTGGGAGGGTTTGATCAGTATGGGCTATTTGTCGATCCAGAACCCATCAAACACGGGACTTGGGTGCAATACGATCCCGTCACTAAAACGCATGCCTACTTGGTTCATGGACTCCGCAATACTGGTGGCACGTCATTAGGACCTGAAGGGACGATTTGCACCACGGACAATCAGGGCGATTGGGAGCCCTCGGACAAGTTTATCTGTATGGAAAAAGAGTCATGGTATGGTTGGGGTGGCCCTAACGCTTTGGCAAAGCTTCCCGGCCAAGTGGAAAGTTCTCCTACCGTTTGGGGCCCTCATGATGAAACCACCAATTCGATGGGCGATGCCATCCTGATCCCTAAAGGCATATATGCGGGTCAGATGCTTATAACTGATTTGCCCAATGGCGTTATTAATCGGGTTTTCCTAGAAAAAATCAAAGGACATTGGCAGGGTGCTTTCACCTTTGTTACCGCTGGTTTTAAAGCGGGACCTTTTCGGATTATTTTGGCCCCTGACAGCACATCACTGATCGTGGGATGCATTGGTAGTACTACAGGTGGCGGGTGGAGGTATCTGGATACCGCGAAAGCATATGCTGGCCTACACAAATTGGTACCTAATAATAAGCCGGTTTTGGAAATTCTGGCCGTGCGCTCCCTAAGTGATTCGCAAATTGAAGTGGAGTTTACTGAACCCGTAAACCCGGCCGCTGCCCTCTCCACTGGATATAAGATTACTAGCTGGAAGAACATCACCATGCCCATCAGCGAAGGTGGAGATGGCAGAAACTTCTACCCTTTAAAGCATACTGTTACCACCGTGAATTTATCAGCTGATAATTTAAGGGCCACCATAACCCTTACAGGATTGGAAAAAGGTCGTATCGTCCGGGTTTTTGTGAATCCTACGGTCCAAGCGCTCAGCGGTGACACACTCTTTTTCAAATACTCGGACTATACCCTGAACAATTTCGGGCCAGCCGAAACCGTTTCCTTGAGCCGCATGCTGAGCGGCCATGAAGCAAAACCATTCCAATATGCTGTGCAAAAAAACCGGCGCGGAATAGAATTGAAAATTGGGACTCCCGGTGTTTACCTAGTTGAAACCTGGACGATGCTGGGTACGCGGACAGCGACTTTCCGCAAAGCGGGACCCTTTGATCTGACACTGTCTCGAAAAGCCTTGGGAACAGGTGTTTTTATGCTGCGAATCATGAATCAGGCCGGACTATTTGTTTCGGAAAAAATCTCAATACTTTAACCCCCCATGCCTAGACCCTAAACGCCACTTTCCGCAATTAGCCCATACATCGGGGGCGGGCTTTCTTAATCTTTTGATTAATACGTGGAATTTTTACACGGGTATATTGTGCGACAAACAGGAATCACTCCATCTCAGGTGGAGAGATTAGGATTGAAAAAGGGCTTCGATTTACCTGCCAAGAAAATGAGCGGAATATTCGAGTTCCTGGGAATGCGGCCGCATTACGCAAGCAGGGTTAACATGAAAGCACTTAAATTCCTCCCTCCGGTCTCTCTTTTAATTCGTCCGAAAAAAAGGTTCAAAACATTTTGGACAGTAGTGAATCGAGATATATATTTTCTAATTGGAAAAAGGGCGAATCGAAGATGTCCGACGAAACCAAGAAAATCCAGATAACCAGAATCGAAGAGAAATTCGGTGTAAAGGTCTCAACGGGTTCTCATACAGTAATTGTGCTTCCTGCCCATATGGAAATTCTCGTCGGCGGACCCTATGAAAAACACGGCCAAATACAGCCCTATGGTCATGTTGCCATACGAGTGACTATTTCCCAAAGTGACATGACATACGATTTTGGCAGGTATGGCAAAACCTGGGGAGCAGGAGATTCAGAAGGCGAAGGCATGCTACGGGTCTGGACTGACTTTTCCAAATATATTACCGGAGAAAAGGCCACAGGAAGAACAACAACCGGATATTCATTTACGCTTACGGGTACACAAGCGAATGCCGTTAACGAATATTTCGCTTCCAAAATCTCAGAATTAAAGGCTGTACAGGATCGTGGGTATATGCAGCAGTACCGACTGGCTACGGATTATCACGCTCTAAAATGCAACTGCACTACAGAAAGCCTGGCTGGTGCAAGGCAAGCATTGCCGGGACTTGATACCAATGGCAAAAAATACATCGAAGGCAATGGGCTCAACTGGAAAGAAAAAACGGCTGCCAAACTTGTCGGATGGCCGGAACAGCTTTTCATGCCAGCCGACCTCGAAAATTTTCTAAAGAGCAGAGTTTCCACTGATTCACTTGTCGTGGAAATTTACAAGTAGAGGTGCATATTAAACTCAAAAAAATCTATTTGACAACACTTATAATTTTAGGACTTTTAACTATAATCCTTATTAGGCGGGAACACAAAATGGAAATTAATAAAATTCATATTCTCACTGAACCCATGCTAATAGGCACCGAGGAATCCCAAGGTAAACGCTATCTACTGCCAAAGGGTACGACGCTCTATTTCGATAAAACGATGCCGGAGGGTTTTGACCGGTATTTTCTCTATGTGAACGTTGAGGGAAAACCACTCAAGTTGGAGAATCCCGAAAAGCCAGGGTTGGTGGCTCCCATATCGGCATATCCAATAGAAAAAAGCGAATTGATCGATTTGATAAACTCCTACCCTTTAGACAAGCAGGATTTGGCTCGAATCTTGAAATCGATACCGGCAAAGCGACAAGACTTATTGGACATCCTCGAATCCATGAAGGACTAAATCTTTCCGATTTCTTTGCTAACTCGAAGAAGAAGGAATTAGTGGGTCCGTTCCGGAATGCCGGCCAAACATGGCGGCCCAAGGGAAATCCGGAGAAAGTGGATGTTCATGATTTCCTGGATCCAGAAAAAGGCAAAGCGATTCCCTATGGAGTGTATGATATCCGTCGAAACCTGGGTTGGGTCAGCGTGGGCGTGGATCATGACACTTCCGCTTTTGCCGTTGCCACGATAAGAAAGTGGTGGCGCGAACTTGGACGCAAGCACTATCCCAATGCAAAATCATTGCTCATCATTGCCGATGGTGGCGGCAGCAACGGTTCCCGCCTCCGACTCTGGAAATGGGAACTACACAAATTGGCTCAAAAAATTGGGATCACCATCTCGGTCTCTCATCTGCCACCGGGAACAAGCAAGTGGAACAAAATTGAACACCGGCTTTTCTCTTTCATCTCGCAGAATTGGAAAGGCCAGCCACTCCTCACCCATGCCGCCATAGTCAGCCTCATCGGGGCTACCAAAACATCAACAGGGCTTAAAGTGCGATGTGTGCTGGACAAAAGGAAATACCCCAAAGGAATAAAACCCACCGAAGAGCAAATGGCCAGCATTAACTTGGTACTCGACAATTTCCATGGTGATTGGAACTACAGAATTTCTCCCAACCAGAAATAGTCAAGTTATTTCATTACAGGCCCTAACTGCATCTTTGGTCTTCTGAAGATGGTCAATGCTAATTTCTTAACTCTATCGGCTACGTAAGGGTGAATCCACCGGTGATCAATCGGCAAAATAACAATCCTCTGGGCAACCAGGAGTGATCACTAGCAGCGTGGTATGAACCGGGCGTCATCTCGGAATGCAGCATAGAAAAGGGGCCCTGTCATCGAATCCTTGACCCATCACCTCTAGTGCCGGCAACGGGAACCCGTCGCTTCTATACTGTGCCTCCCATTCGGCGAATGCAACTGAAAATGATTTTCTCGCTGTGGTTTCCATCCTGGCACCACGTTCGTCAAACTTGGTGATGAATGTCTTTACCGTGCTTGGACAATCTCTCACAGTGTATAAATGCGTACTTTTGATGCTTGAAAAGATTCAATTAGGGCAAATGGACATTATGAAAAAATCTCTTCTGCTGCTTGGGCTCATGGTAGCCCTCACGTATTCGGATGGGGAGTTTTTGGAGAAAAGGGAATCAGGAGTTGGGCTGGGATGTTTTTTCAAACTTCACGGCGATTACACGGACTTTAAGCTGAGGCCAACCCTCGCTTACAAAGGTTATGCGGAAGTCGCTGCAGTTTATTACAAAAAATATCAAGACGATCAGATTCAAGAAAGTTCTGGTACAGGGTACGGAGGGGACCTTAACCTGTATGTCTGGAAAGAAAACGAATCGTTTCCCTTAACGGTTTCGGTCAGGGCAGGCTTTCTTCGGGTTGCCCCCATTTTCCCCATCGACAATTACGATTTTTATTATAACAATGGAGTTTCGTCATTCTATAAAATCGAAGAACATGAAAATACCATTACTTATGGTCTAAACTTTTCCCGTGTAATAAGAATATCTGGAGGCTACTCCATAGCTCCTAAAATCGGATATAGTATCGAAGCAGTGAAATATTCAGGACGAATTTCAAATTCAATTTCAGACTCCGCGAGTGCCTATTGGAAAAAATATGAGAAGTTCCAAAGTTTGGAATGCAGTATGGGTTTTCGAAAGATACTGACGCCATACGCTTCCTTTCTTTGGTTTGCCGAGGTAGATTTGGGAGATCGGGGTGACCGTTCAGGATATTCGGAGGAGGGATTTGGGCCAACCTCCGGCGGATTCGGATTTTCCTTTTTGGTGAATCGATAAAGCTTTGAAATCAAAATCAGGTGGCGTTAGGTCATGAAATTGGCGATTTATGGCGCCTACGGTTTCACTGGCCAATTGATCGGGATGGAATTGACTGCATCTGGGCATTTCCCCATTCTAGCGGGACGCGATCCCGTTCGGTTGGTGGGCATGACCGGAGGGTGGTGCGCGAACCTGGAAAAACGGGTGGTTGATCCGGAAAATTGCCAGGAACTTGTCGACTTTCTCGCCGGAGTTGATTTGTTGATTCAATGCGCCGGACCCTATGCCTCACTGCCCGGAATTTTTCTCGATACTTTGAACCGATGGCCGGGCATCGTTTTGGACGTTTGCGGGGAATTTTCCCATGTCGAAAATTCGTTCAATCAGGCTGGCGAAATCGTGCGGCAGGCTGGTGGATTGAGGATACATTCCTGCGGTTTCGAATCCTTACCGGCGTTGTGGCTGGCGTCGGAAATGATGGAGCGAATGCCCGCGGCCAATCGGCTTTGCACTTTCTACAAACACCGGAACCCCAAATTTTCTCCCGGGACCCGCGCCACGGCGCGATTGATGAGCGGGGAGCGGCGGATGATTTTTGATGAAAACAAATTGCGTTTGGCACATCGGGAGGAATGGATTTCCGAAGGACTTGGTTCGTGGGGATTTCCCGGCGATACGGCTCTTTTGAGCCCATTGCCGGAAATGGCAATGCTCCCACGCCGTTATGGACTGAGGTATTGTGGAAGTTACGCTGTCATCCCGGTGGAGGCGGCGCGCTTTCTGGAAAAAAATTCAGCCGGAGAAACCCCTGTACAACCGGAAGGGATGCGTAGGCCTCGTTCCATGCCTACGCCGGATGAGCAACGACGGCATGCCTTCAACTTAGCCGTATCCGCATGGACTCCGGACGGGATAAGGCGGACGAGCCGAATGCATGGACAGGATCCCTATGGCACCTCCGCGTGGATGGTGCGCCGGTTGGTTGAAATTCTGGCCCATACCCAATCACGCCCCAGCGGGATCCGGGCCCCAGATGAATTATTTCCGGCAAAAACCGGATTGGCGGAGATCATGAAAAATAAGGAGTTCCGGATTGAGTTTGATGAGGACTCTCGGTCCTTCGAAAAAACCTGACCGATGATTATGGGGAAACGGCTGTGGCCAATTCCAATTCCGCGCTGACCCAACCCCGGATTTCCGCCTCGGGGTTGGCACTTGCTCCACCTTGGGTCAGACTGATGATTTCGCGCTAATCTACATTGCGGCGATGAACGCCATCTACCACGAAGAAAAAATCCCGTTCATTCCGTTTCCCGGCAATGCAACCCCAATGATTCCCGTCCCGGCTGAATTGAAAGGTGTCCCCGACAATCAGGTCGAATTCATAGGCCCGCCCTGAAACCACCACGGCCATTTTGCCGTTCCGGCTGGCCACATATCCAAACACCCCGG
>JAYSRH010000422.1:0-2900 GCA_043721115.1 Fibrobacteria bacterium
TGCGTAAAAATTTTGCCCAGCATGGAATCCGTTTGGGTATAACAGGTCAAGTTACCACTGGGTGTGCAACCGGCCTTGGGCGTCCAAGTTGCCCAGAAAAGCCTGAGGGAATCTCCCAGCGAAATATCTTGATCTGAGATTCCAGCATCGAGGGTCGTTGACAGACCTGCAGGCAGCGTTAGTGTGGAATCGGAGCCGAAGTTCGTGATTTTATCGAACCGACCCACTTTTAGGGAATCACGGATCAGGTAGGTAGAGTCGCCCATTTTAAATGAATAATGCCGAACAGAATCGATGCCTGGTTTGCGATTTGGACGGACTGGAAACTTAAAGGGCACTACCGAATCCTTGTCACGGATAGTAAATGTGAGGGTATCGATTAAGGGGGCTAAAGTATCCACTGGGAATTTGATGAACTGAACATCCGTTTTTGAAATTTTTTTCGCATGATTGTTTAAAGAATCCGAATTTTTCCACCAGAGACTGGTCAGGCTGTCGTCATTGGAATCCGTATAGGTTCCCTTGATGGTAAGCGTATCCTTAGCCTGCACCAGAATCATCTCTTGAGGTAAGGGAATTAAGGAATCCGTGCCGCCGCCGCGAGGAACATAAACCCGAGCAGAATCACGGCCCCGATTGCGAAAAACCTGAAGTGATTGGGTAGGCGGGGTATTTTTATGCTTCAATAAAAAAGTAAACGGTGCGCTGTTCCAGCCGTTATCGTCCACGGCGACGATAGTCAGTGGTAATGGATCTGGTATGGTATCAAGTGGCTTCAGGGCAATTGCAACGGAAAATCGCCCTGGTGATTTCCGGATCCCGGCAACCGTTTTGAGAAGTGTTTTTCCAATGGAAACACGAAAATCCAGGGTGGAATCATCGAGATCAAAAGCGGAACATACGAGCCGTAAGGAATCTTTGCGTGGTCGCAAAACATACAGCTCATTGGAATCAAAATGAACCATGTTTACACTGCCGATTTTTATTGAATCCAACACCAATTTGCGTGGTTTAACATTCATCTTTATGTTCAAACTCAAAAGTTTTGGAGTGGTTCGATTAGTTATTAATGTATCTACCGAGGAATTGGTTTTAAGCCGTACACGGTATCTGTAAAATCCTGTCGATGTGACCTTGTGCGTTAACAGCGGTAAATAAGCGGGTCCGGCAACAAGCGCGGCACTATCGACAGCCACTGCTAATTGCAAGCCAGTATTGGTGCTGTCAGTGCCTATACCATTAATGGAAAGAAAATCGGCTGAATCGGAATTCGGATCAAACACAGAACTGGGTATGGAGGGATTCTCTACGCGGAAAATCTTGCTTACAAATTCCGCGGAATCGTAATAAATGGAGGTATTGCTCACCATGGCCACTTTAGACGAGCCGCCACTGTCATACGCTGCGACGATATTCCCTTTGTCATCCATGGCCACACTTGCCGATTTGAAATAATGATACTGGTACCAGAGGCCATTGGTGGGTGCTCCAAAAGCCACATTTTCAGATGCAAAATCCAAGTCCACGCGTCCGGCCAATGTATAAGTGCCACCGGCTTTGGAAAGGATGCTACCCTTCAGCCGCTGGGAATAATTTGTTGTCCCTCTTTTGAACCAGGATACTACAACCCGGTCCGCAGTCGAGGCTAGGTCGGGGAACATATAATGAAATGGTGCTACGTCTCCTGCCGGAGTCAGTGGAGCACTTTCCGCCGAAACCGTGGGCGTTCCCGACAAGGAAAGTTCCCGGAAATACAACAGGGTATTGGCGCCGGTTGTGCGGCCATAGGTGAACAAGAAATTATTCTTGCGCTGGCTGGTGATGGCAAAGGGGCGGTAGAGGTGCTCCAAGGCGAGAGTGTCCCGACTAAAAATATTAGTCTGAATCATGGTAGGTCCGTAAATAACCGTATGCGACGGATCATAGGCCGTTAACCAAAGATTACTTGAAGATACAGGGCTGGTTTTGGCGATTTCCTGTCGCCAAAGTACCGCCGTATTACCCAGCGAATCCATTGCTACGGCAAAATCTTCGGGAATGACGGCAGCCACAACCGTAGGGGAAACTTCCGTGGTCACTGCATCAATATTTTCCCAACGAACCTCAAATTTTCCAGCCGGATACGCTCCTGGAGTTTCATATGCCAGGGCAAACTGGTTGCCACCCGAATTGGGTTGCAGGGCCGCAGACACTTTGCCAAGCCCACCTGATGCCACGGGAGTGGCTGGTGCCAGGGGAATATTTACGCCCCAATTTCCAAAGGCAATTCCAGAGGCAGCCTCCTTGTGAGATGACCGACGAATGGGTCCACCCAAAACATTGGAACCCCAATAGGCTGCGTATTTGTTGCCTTCTCCGGAAAAATTCAAATAGATAGGCGATTGGTAACCCATTACTTCATTTAATCCAATAACGGTTGATGCTGTGTCAACCCATAGTGTGTCAGGGCTGAGGTCAATGTTTCGAGTAACAACGTTGGCAAGCAGCGAACTGGCCGCATTGGTGGGAGTATGCGCAAATTGGTAAGAAAGGTACGCCACTTTAAATTTATACTGGCCGGTAGATGTCACAACAGCCCCGGCTGCTGCCGCACCGTTATTACTCGCTACCGATCCCTTATTTAATTTATCCGTACGCACATTTCGATATTTGTGGGTCTGGGCATTGATGAGCAGCGAGTCGCTCCATCCCACATCAAGCTTTGCTGTGTCGAGCGCCGAGCCAGAAAAATCCAATCGAAATTTGGTAACCGAATGTTCAAGGGCATAGGTGGATACACTGGTTCCCGGCCATAAGAACAATAGTATTCGTAGGAGTTTGCGGCTGTGAGGCAGCGTCAATTTCAGGGGTTTCCTTCCATGTCCAAATTGCGTTCCAAATTCCTGACGAGAAATCCGGCT
>JAYSRH010000423.1:0-7431 GCA_043721115.1 Fibrobacteria bacterium
CCCACCAACAGCCGAGTTTTCATTTCGTCTGGCGCATTACCTTACAAGGTAACGCGTCCGGTACCCTTATTTTTAAGGCACAAGGGCGGTCCTTACAGGCATCTTCCTTTAATCGGGCCTCGCTTTGTCTACTGCTTCCAATACGGGAATACGTGGGTCAATTCATTTGGGTGAAAAGCCCTGGTGGTTTGATGGAACCCCTTAATCTTCCGGAAGCCATCAATCCAAATCAGCCATTCTTGGATTTAGAGTCCTTGGCTCATGAAATCGAACCCGGTATTTTGGCGCAGGTTACCTTTTCAGGGGAAACTTTTGAAATGGAAGACCAACGCAATTGGAGCGATGGTTCTTTTAAAATCTATAGTCCGCCGCAAGCCAGGCCCAAACCAAGAGCCGTCGACGTTGGATGGGAAACGAATCAGTCCGTGACTTTGGAGCTAGTTGGAAAAGATTTCAAGCCTTTATCCATAGCTGCGGACCGCTTTTCATCGTCAGCACCCCTGCTTACTCCAAATGCAGTGGCACTCATCCCAGGACAAGGCGAGGGTCGACCGATGCCCACTTGGGGATTTGGAACCGCATCCCATCAAATCCTCCCCGGTGTTATTGACATAGCCCGAATACAGGCCCTAGCTCCGACCCATTTGCGGGCAAACTATTGGCTGACCCATCCTACCTGCTCGGAAACGATTCTTCACTCCACAACTGAGGCAAAACTTCTGAATATTCCCTTGGAAGCAGCTTTGCTAATTCCTGAGCAGGGAATGGAAAGTGCATTGGCTGCTTTCGCACAGGACTTTAAGCGCACAGGCTCTCAAGTGCTGCGCTGGCTGATATTGTCTAAGGATCGCCGCGCCACTCCGATGGCTTTTTTACCTGCTGCCCGCAAGTACTTGCATGCTTTGGACCCAGCGGCAAGCTTTGCCATAGGATCGAATGAGGATTTTGTTCTGCTCAATCGAAACCGTCCTGATGCGGACAAAGGCGTGGATTTGGTCTTTGCCGTTTCCCCGCAAGTCCATTTGAACGACAATCGTACCTTGATGGAAGGGTTGGAAGGACAGGTATCAATCCTGCGGAGCTTTGCTTCTGTTTGGCCGAATAAAAAATCTATCGTGACTGCTATTACATTGAAGCGTTCGCCTTTGTCGGCAAGTTTGAAGACGCCGGCCCTCTTGGATAGGCCTGATTCGTGGAAGGGGCAAGTGGACGCACGTCAGTTCTCGTTGCTCGGCGCAGGCTGGACCTTGGGTTCGCTAAAGCGCCTAGCCCTCGAAGCGCCAGTTGCCGGACTTTCCGCAACATTCTATGAAACGACAGGTTTGTTGGGCGTGCTATCCGGACAACATCTTGGACCGGATTCATTGACGGTACCCGATTCGGATTTACGCCTTGACCCAGATTGGGTGTATCCCCTCTACCACGTTTTCGCAGATTTCGCTGAATTCAAAGGTGGTTCTGTAACCGATCTCTTTTCCAATGATCCGCTGCGATTCGATGGAGTGATTTTAACGCTTGGAAGTCGACACACGCTCTTGTTGGCAAACCTTGAAGAGATTCCCGGTCTCGTGCGCGTCCCATTGGTCGGCACGGTAAAAGGCATCCGCCGTATGAACGAAAAAAATGCGATGTCGGCCATGCGGCATCCGGAAGCCTATCGTAGGCAACCCTTAGAGACCATAACCGTGCGGAACGAAAGCATTGAAATTGAATTGATGCCTTTTGAATGGGTCCGTGTGGATTGGGAATAGCGAAATTAGAATGCATACTGAGACAAAAAGAATTTGGAGGGCACGTTGAAGCCAGTCTATCAGCATGAGTTGGAATTCGCACTGGAAATGGCTGCCGTGGCCGGGAAAATAGTCCTGTCTCATTTCCAGACTGCACTTCAGGTAGAGACTAAATCGGACAATAGTCCCGTTACGCTCGCAGATAAGCAATCGGAAGAAGTCTTACGCAAAATGATGGCCAAGCACACGCCCGATTACGGCATCATCGGGGAAGAATTCGGAACGCAGGCCGGCAGCGCGGATAGGGAATGGGTCATTGATCCAATCGATGGAACCAAAGCATTCATTCATGGTGTTCCATTATTCGGCACATTGCTGGCACTCCTTGAAAAAGGTCGACCGGTAGTGGGCGTGGTGGCATTGCCGGCTTTGGGTCATGTCATGGCAGCCAGTCTGGGTGGCGGCTGCGTATTGGATGGAAAATCCTGCTCCGTTTCCCAGGTTTCTAGGTTGGAAGAAGCCTTGATTCTTGATGGCAGCGCTTCCACCATGGAACGGCTGGGTTACGGTCCAGCTTGGTCGGACTTACGAAGTCGGGCCAAGTTACATAGGGGTTGGGGCGATTGCTACGGACATTTTTTGGTGGCGGCCGGAAGGGCGGAAGCGATGGCGGATCCTATCGTTTCAATATGGGATATTGCACCCTTTGCCGTCATAATTCCCGAGGCTGGCGGCAAATTTTCTGCCTTTGGCGGTAACGACTCCATTACCGAACAAAGCGCGATTTCATCCAATGGCTTATTGCATGAAACTTTGGTAGCAGGACTGAAAAAGTCTTAGTCGCCGATCCAGTCTTCCGGATCGTCTTCACCGCCTTCTTCGATTTCGACTAAGGCCATGGGCAAGTACAGCAACAAATCAGAGGCCACAAGGCCCAAAGTTCCCCGATCCTTCCGCGCCAAATCCCCGGCCTTTCCGTGGGCGTAAACGCCAAAGGTGGCGGCTTGATCGCATGGCTTAACGGCTAACAATCCTGCGATGATCCCGGCCAGCACATCTCCGGAACCGGCGGTGGCCATGCCTGGATTGCCAACCGGCAAAGCTGCGACCCGCCCATCCGGTGAAGCGAATAAAGTCGTTGCTCCTTTCAGCACCACGTTGAGATTTCTGGTTTGAGAAAAGGTCCGCACCGTTTTTATCAATTCACCTGGCTCATCATAATCATATTCGCCACCCATTCTTTTGTATTCGCCAGCATGGGGCGTAATGATAAAATTGTCGAACCCCCTAAGGTCGGTGTGTGTGCGAGCGAAATCGGGTTGAAAATAATCCAAGGCTTCACCATCTACTACGGCGCGCTTCCCATTGAGCAAGGGGATCAGGGCATTGAGAAAGTCAGATGTTTCCGGATGATTTCCCAATCCAGGACCTACTAGAATACTGTCCGCCCATTCCAACATGGGAACCAGTTCGTCCAAATGTTCTAGTCGAAAATGAC
The DNA here is from genome assembly GCA_043721115.1 of Fibrobacteria bacterium. GTDB lineage: Bacteria > Fibrobacterota > Fibrobacteria > UBA11236 > UBA11236 > Chersky-265. Next base: position 3,229 of record JAYSRH010000423.1, read on the forward strand.
CCGGACCCTGGGCGCCAATTCCCTGACCGGCGCCAATTGGGACGCCGATCACTTCGAGAATATGCACCGTGGTCTCATTGTGGATGCCGGCCGGGTAAGCCAGTTTTACGATTCCGGCTCCAGCTCTGAGGGCGGCATTGGAACAAAGGGCGGCGGCGCCATGCATACCGCGCGAACCGGAAATCACCAGCACCTTTCCAGTATTGTATTTATTGGCTTTATAATCGCGTTCAGGATAATCGGTTATGGCATCATCAAGTGTGTAGAGCCGCATACGAGAAGGCTGGCTCATCAACAATCTTTCATCGAAGCAGATGGGGCTATACCCAATTTTTCCGTAAGCCAACGAAGCGGGATAAAATGCCGCGGACAACTTCATAGCACCCAAACATACGGTTGCGGATGCTTCAACCGCACCGCTGGTGGCATCTGCAGTGTCGCAACGTATACCAGATGGCACATCCACAGATACGATGGGTACACCGCTTTGGTTCATTCCAAAAATGCAGGATTGGATCAAGCCTTCAGGATTGCGGGTGATGCCGCTGCCGAGTAAGGCATCCACAATCAAAGTGACATCCTGGAAAACCGGAAGGTCCAGTGGGGACCGGATAAAATTAATGGTTAAGTCCGCATCGGCCACTTGTTGATGCAACTTTTCCGTTTCCTGGGAAAAGCCCCGGTCCGAAGGCGTTTGATAGATCACTACAACATAGCCTGCCTGTGCCGCCAATAGAGCTGCCGCCAAACCATCGGCTCCATTGTGTCCCGGGCCACAAACAAAAGCGATACTTTCTTCATGTGGGGCTGGAATGCGTGGGCCCGGCTCGTCGGACGGGTTTCCCAGTGGATCGATCATGGGTTCGTCGTCCAGATCATCCTCATCTTCAAAACCTTCCATCATGGTTTTGATGGTTTCGAAAACCGCTTCACCGGCGCTCATGATCATATCGTATTCACTTAGCCCGTATTCGCTTGTGGTCCGCCGTTCGACGTCCTTCATCTCAGCCAAAGTGAGGATGGGAATCATGCTGTCTCCTGGGAAATATTTTTTCCTCGGTCGGGATTGGATCGAAAACTCGGGAGGGTAAGGAAGCGTATCGACAAGTGAGAATTTATGGGATGGGCAATCCTGGGCCTAGCTTACGGCTTGGGGTCAGGAGTTCTCTATATCACCGAGGATTTCATCAATCTCTTCTTGAACATCTTGCTCGAAACGGGTTGGTTGACGCCGTTCAATAATGATGGCTCGAGCGTTGATCGCTTTTTTTAAATCGACCACACGTTTTTGTTCCATTTCCAAATTCGTGCGCTCCATCCGGGCGAGTCGCAACCGAAGCATCAATTGCCCAACGGAAGCTCCCGTAATGAATACGGCGGCGAGGATGGTGAGTATAAGAAGTGTCTCCGAGATCATGGATCCGCCGCTTTCTTGGAATCAAGATACGATTTAACCGCTTCCGTGTTAAAATTTAATCTATCCAAAAGCAAAATAGCGTCCTCGAGTTCGAATTTCATGGAGAATTGACCTGTATTTTTCCAGGAATTTAGGGCATTTAAGATGGGAAAGGCTAAATTCTCAATTCTATAGCGTTCCGAGTTCAGTTTTAGGGTGTCGACCAAATCAAGAAGCACAAAAAACGGCTTCAAATCCAATTTTTCGGATGAATTCATAATTTGACCGCTGAAAACGACCAAAAAGTTGTGCAATTTCCGTTTGGCAGGCCCAAGATGGGCAATAATTCCCTGACTGCGCAGGTGCGTGGCCATGACCAGGGCTCGCAGCATTTCATTGATGTCATTTTTTTGCAGACCTGAGAGCAAGGCTTCTACGAGTCTAAAGTTTTCAATAATATGCAGGGTTTGCAAAACACTGCCTGGCAACGGCCAACCCAGGCGTCGAAACTGTTTTTCCTTAATGGCCAAGCGCCATTCCTGGAGGCGGACTTCTTCCCGCGAGTCTTCCCAGAAAGAATTTTTAAGGTGAATGGCCATCTTTTCCTTAATGTCCGGTGGCAACATTTTGGCAGTCAAGGTGAAAGGCTTGAGTGGATAAAGCCAAAGTTCCGGAGTCTCGGCATGTGGGTTGGCCGTTGGCTCCCAATTCTGAAGCGGAGTTTCCGGGTTATGGCAAAAGGCCATGATGTCCACATCGAATCCATCCTGATGATACACAAGCCAAGCCGATTGCACGTCCCGACTTATCTGGTGTTGGAAATGTGTCTCGCGAATGGTCCAAATCCCAAAGCTGCGCTGTAATTCGGTGGTGAGTTTCCAGGCTGGACTTTCGGCATAGGCAAACGGTTCTCCACTAAAGGCTTTGACCCATTGGCCCAGCGCCAAGTAGGCGTGACCTGGAAGGGTTTCTGCCTCCAATTCCATAAAAATGTGATCGCCGGTTTTGCCTGAAAGATTGGATTTTGCCTGCGCCAGTACTTGCAAAAAATCCCTACGTAACTGGAAGGTTACTCCTCGTGCTTCCAGAAGATGTAAAACACGAATTGCATATTTCAAGTTTTGGACTGTCTCAATTCCGCTGATATCGGAAAAGAACCAGGCGCAGCTTGTGAAGATATAATGTGAATAGCGCAAGATTTCGATGGTCGCAACCGCTGCAGTACGGTCTACGCCTGGAATCAAATGGGAATCCCACCATTCCTGTACTTGGATTGCGTTCAGTTGCCAGGACAAGCAAGCGGACTCCTTAGCTGCGGACCAGGAACGAAAATATTTTGGCCCGGCTACTTCGGTGAACGTTTCCGATTCCTTATAGAGGCGGTTGAATGCTTCGCGCAATGGGCCGCGCCATTTCTGATTCCAGCCCGGCTGTCCGCCATCGGAACACCCACAATCTTCACTCCAGCGTCCGACGCCATGGGCGCAAGACCAAGCCGTTCCCAGTCCATGCGCATTCTTGAGTCGCACTTCATGTTGAGGTGGGTGCGTGGCAAGATACCAGGCATAATTGACGGGCACCATGTTAAGGCGGGGCGCAACATCGCGGAACATATAGGCCGCGCACATGTCCCCAAATGGTTCATGATGGCCATAGGATTCTCCATCCGTGCAAACCGTCACCAACTGATCTTCAGAAGCATCCTGGGCAAACGAGTCGGAAATGCGCTCGCCAAACCGGTTGGCATTGGTGAGCAAATGATCAAACCCCACGCCATGGGAAAGCGGACCATTATAAAAAAAGACGTCGAGGAAACCCTTTTCCATCGGCGTGCCGTCATCGGCGATGGGGAAAATACGATAAGGCCGGTGCGTGTCAATTTTGTTATCGGATACGTCATTCCAACCATCCGAATGCAGGGACCGGACGCTTTGCGCCTGCGTAGGTGCGAGCACGGTGTATTTGATTCCGGCACGAATCAGGCTGACCACCGTGGCCATATTGATTGCCGTCTCCGCCAGCCACATGCCTTCTGGAAAGCGGTTGAAACGTCGCTGGAAGTCCGCAATGCCCCACATAATCTGCAAGCGTTTCTGTTCTTCCGAAGCCAAAGGCATAATGACATGGTTATATACCTGAGCCATGGCATTCCCGTGGCCGTCGAGTCGAAGGCAGCTTTCCCGGTCCGCTTCCATAAGCCGGGAATACGTGTACGGATGTTTTTCTTCCAGCCAGGAAAACAGAGTGGGCCCGATATTGAAACTCATGTAAGCATAATTGTTCATGATATCCTGGATGCGGCCTTTGTCATCCAGAATACGCGAGGCGCCATTGGGGGCATAACACTCGACAAAGACACGTTCATTCCAGTCATGAGCCGGCAGTGCCGAAGGCTGGAGTTCTACCTGTTCCATCAACGGGTTTTCCCGAGGAGGTTGGTAAAAATGTCCATGGACACAGAAATAACGATTATGGCCGGGCATAGTCATAGCTCACACAAAATGTACCAAATTCTGAAAAGGGCGCGATCAGTGCCAGGGGAAAGTAGAACCGTTGGAGGCTAAGACGTTTTTACCCTTAAGGCGATGTTTCAATATGTCAATGCCTTGCTGCAAAACCTGATCTCGGTTGTCCGTTTCGGGACGAAACCAGAATTCTTCTTCTTGATTCATACGGATATAGCACTTGTCCGCAATGCTGTGATCGCCAAGCAGGACTTCCAAGGTGGATTGCCTTCCATCGACGACTACATTTCGAATCCAACGAATGCTCATTGCTACCAAGCTTTCATTTCAAGGCCTTGATCC
>JAYSRH010000424.1:0-2889 GCA_043721115.1 Fibrobacteria bacterium
CGGAATGGAAAGAGCGAAGTGTTTTGACCTTGACCAATGCCGTACGCATGGATCCGGTTGGATTCCGAAACCGATATGTCGGAAATTTTCAAATACTGCTCCCGCAAAATTACCCCTCGGTTAATCCTGTCTATTGGGACACAAGCTTGAGCCGTTCCGCTCTTGTGCATTCCATCGACATGGCGAACAACTGCGGCATGCAGCATCCCTCTTGCGATGGAACAGCAACAGGAACACGGATCACCAAGTATTACAAAGGTGGAGGGGGATGGGCCGAGAATATCGCGGCCGGATATTCCACTCCGCTGGCAGTGATGAATGGATGGCTAAAAGATGATGTAAATGGAGCACCGGCCGGAGACAAGTCGGACAATGATGGGCATCGCGCGGGTATCATGAACGTCACATACCATGAAATGGGGGCCGGGTATGCCTTTGGCCCCATGGCCTACAATCATTTTTGGACCCAGGATTTCGGGGGTGGTGTTGGCGATTATTATCCCATCCCCTCGGCTTCCCATTTTGAAATCAACACAGGAAAGACCACGTTTATGCTGGATTATTTCGCAACCGATGCAACTAACGCCACCCAGGTGACTCTCAATTTAAACGGTCAATCCTATCCCATGGCATTGCAACTTGGCGCAGCCAATAAAGGAACTTTTTTCGTGGAATTGAACACCCCCAGCGCCTGCCAGAAGTATTTCTTTTCCGTAGTTGATGCAAAGTCCCAAACACTTCGATACCCGGTCACGGGGGCTTTTCTTCTGGAAGGAAAATCTTGCGCTGCTGGCATTGTCTTTCAGAGCAAGGCAATGGCTCGACCTGGAAATAGAAACCCTCTACTGAAAACTGGGTTCGATCTCAAAGGGAGACGGCTTGTTGGCTTAAATTAGGGACGAAGGCGAATCCATAACTTTTTCTTGTGTTTCGTATTTAAATTGGTTGGCGCAAACTTATCATTACTTACTATAAATTGGTTTTGAAACTCGCTGAACGTCTGAGGCAGCAGCTTTTCCTTCGAATATTCTTTTCCCATCTAGTAAATAGGCTTCGGAAATGTTATCACCAGATAGATTGGTGTTATTGGTTTTGGATTGGGAATGGTCTCCATTTTTTAATTTAGGAAATACGCTTGTGCCTAGGGAAGCGCATGAGATTGTAGGTCCTACCAAAGCGGCCATTTCGGAACACAATGTGTTATAGTTCGTGGTTTCATTAGATGAAAGGGCTCTGGAGAATAAGTCGGATTTTTCAGTTGGATCATCCGTCAAGTTGAAAAACTTCGCAGTTCCGTTATCAAATTTTATCAATTTAAAATCGAGGTTTCTGATTGTTTTTCCGTCAGTTGGCAATGGCACTGCTTTGAAAACTTCTGTGAATGCCAAAGTTCGTGTTATAGTTGATTTATCTAGAAGTATAGGCAATAAGCTTTTACCGTCAACAACAGTTGTAGGGATCTGGTTTTGCCAATTGGTATCGCCAAACAGCTCTAGAATTGTAGGGAACAAATCGACAGTATTGACCAGTGCATTGCTGGTCCGATTGGGGTGGATCACATCCGGCCCGGAAATAATGAAAGGAACAGTTATACCTGCCTGATAAAGACTTCCTTTTGATGGAGTTGATTGGGCGGATAAGGCATCATCACCATTGTCGCCCATAAAAATAATATCGGTGCTATCCCATTTTCCAGTTGTCTGTAAATAGTCAAAAAGCCTTCCAATTTCCTTGTCCATGGCCTCAGCCATCGCCAAGAAATAGTTTTTTGGATTTTTCGCGATATCTTCTGTTGTTCCGGACAAAGTATTGTTTGTTAACAAATTTGGAGGGGGCAAGTGATAGGGTGTGTGCGGTGCATTGAATGCCAGATGCAAATAAAACGGCTTGGATGGATTACTTGTGGTTTGTGTTGTTATGTAATAAATGGCATTGTCGATATTTTCAGTTGTAGCATAATTCGTACTGATTGACCCCACTCCATTAGTGACCTTAGCCCAATTGTAATAGCCCATCTTGGTTTGATTGGGTTGTCCGACAGCACCTGCTAGACACCCTTCATAATGGTCAAAACCCATGGTATTGGGATAGCCATTTCCCAATGGCGCATTTGTGGTAACATGCCATTTCCCGATGCACGCCTTGGAAATCCCGTTAGGCAAAAACTGGTTTAAAACTTTTGGAATGGTGTTCTCATCCGCGCTCAGCTTGGGGTTAGTGCCATCGACAACATCTCCCACTCCGGTTCTAAAACTGTATCTACCGGTCAATATGCCCGCACGTGTTGGCGAGCATAGGGGGTTTGACCAGGCGTTATTGAAAACCACACCTTGAGGCAAAAGTCGTTTTATATTGGTCAAACTCACAGTAAGGGGTGCGTGGTCCGGATAAATATCGCAGTAATCTTTGCCTAAATCATCTGCGATTATCAAAATGACATTTCGCTGTTTAGCCTGGCTTTGAAATATTGCGGCGCATAATATTATGTAAATGGAAAATTTTTTCATGATTATTTGACCCTTAAAGTAGGAAAAAGCGTTCACTGGAATCGTTATGGTGTGGCAGACACAACACTATCCAACCTCCTTTTGACCTCTGATAAGGCTCTAAGGTTCCCGGGAAATCAAATAGCTCTGCATGCTTTCAAGACCGTCCGGTAGAACCGAATTTTCCAGCTCTCCTACCAACCCAGGTTTTCCCCTGAATTATCACGATTTTAGCCTATCTATTTTTTAGCTTTTTCAGACCCCGGGCTTCCATGCAACCGAGGGTTTACCATCTCTGGCCAGGTATCCGGCTCGAAAGGGAAAAATGATTCTATCCGTGCTTTTTTGGATCATCCTTGGGGTCATCGTTTTGATTGTGGCAACCGCCATTACAGTCATACTG
>JAYSRH010000425.1:0-7426 GCA_043721115.1 Fibrobacteria bacterium
GTATTTGGGATTTTGCAGTATTCGGTGGATCGAAAGACCGGGTTGCCCTGCTTCCAATCCAAATCGGAGCGGGGTGATATGACTATGACATTGGCGGCAGAGAAAATTGAAGTGCCTATTCACCTTTTCCGCTATGAAGAAGATCTGTACGATTAAACTACTCCTGCTAGCCTTATCTGCACTCTGGCTATCGGCCTGTGCCTTTACGGACTACGGAAATCGTATCAATCAAGAGCAATTGACCATTGCTCATTTGGAAGACAAGCGGCATACGCTGGAAACCAGTTATATCATCGTCCTGAATAGTTTGGAGCTTCATCCAACTGAAGCGAAGCTGATTGCGGAACGGGATTTAAAGCGCAGCTTGCTGCGTGATCTCGATTTTCAAATCGATCAAAAACGGAAATCGCTGGATCAATCTTTTCTCGAGTGGGAACAGAAAATAGTGCAGGAAAAAGTCGAAAAAGAAATGGTCGATAAGGAAGTGCGCGAAAACCAGGGAAAAAATGAAGACGTGGAGTTTGAGAATAAATAGGCCGCTAGATTCCGTATAACTTCCGCGTGTTTTCCCTGGCATGCAGATAAACCTCTTCCACTGCCACCCCTTTTAATGCCGCAATTTTTTCCGCAATTACGGGAATATGTCCAGGGTGGGCGGGCTCGCCCCTGTGGGGCATTGGCGCCAAATAGGGTCCGTCCGTTTCCAATACCATCCGGTTGAGCGGCGTGGCTTTAACCACAGTCTGTAATTCCTGGGCATTCTTAAAGGTGACAATCCCGGTAAAGCCCAGACATAAGTTGGGAAAGCCGTCCAGAAGTTTTTCCGCCATTTCAGGTGAAGAGGTGAAACAGTGCACGTGCACCTTCCAGTGCACAGGAATTTCCGCGGCCATTATCGCCAGTGTATCCTCTTCCGCCTTACGCGTATGGATAATCAAGGGCTTTCCGCAGGCGACACCTTTACAAATTTGTTGTGCAAAAACCGAGCGTTGGATTTCCCGCGGAGAAAATTCATAGTGATAGTCCAAACCGATTTCGCCCCAAGCTACAGTTTTGGGTTGGGCCATTGTTTCCATGAGAACGGACTCCAAATCAGACGTATAATGCTGCGCATCATGGGGATGGATTCCAAATGCTCCCGAAACACTTGCATTCTGCATTAGGGCAAGAGCCGTGGCAATGGAATTGGGATCACAAGAAATAGTAATGCAACCGCCGTAATTCGCCGGGAAAAATCGGGAACGCAAGGTTGAAAAATCGGCCAATTTCAGTTTGGCAAGAATGCTATCTAAATGACAGTGGGTGTCGATGTACTCCATTTGAGAAAGATATATTTATCCTTCACACGTAGCTTTCGCAAATCAGATCAATCAGGAGCCATGAGAATGAGCGCACGAATGGAAAAATTGAAATCTTTGGAATTGCAGGTACCGCCGGCTCCCGTGTCCCTTGGATCCTATGTCGCCGCAACGCGTCTTGGCAATTTGGTGTATACTTCCGGCCAGCTGCCCATGAAGGACGGTGCCCTGGTCTTTAAAGGCAAAGTGGGCGCGGACTTGGATATCAAAGAGGCGCAGTCTGCGGCCCAACTTTGTTTTTTGAATCTTCTGGCGGCACTGAGTTCGGTTGGCATCACCGTCGACCAGGTAACGCGGGTAATACGGCTAGGTGGCTTTGTCCAATGTGCGGATGGATTTACCGAACACGCCAAGGTATTGAACGGAGCATCGGATCTGTGCCAGTCGATTTTTGGAGAGGTAGGACGCCATGTACGCACTACCGTAGGTGTTTTGGCATTGCCCTTGGATGCAGCGGTTGAGGTCGAGGCCCTGTTCGAAGTCGAACTCTAGGCCTCGTTAAACCCTACCTCAGCAATAGGTGTTGAAAGCATCCGTCATTTGCGCGGCAATATCATCCGCGCTCCTGCCGGAAATATTGTGGCGTTCAAGCATAAACACAACTTCGCCGTCTTTTAACAGCGCAATCTGGGGTGAGGAAGGCTGATACCCTACGAAGTAAGACCTCGCCCTGGATGTCGCCTCTGCATCGTTGCCGGCGAAAACCGTGATGGCCTTTGCGGGAAGTTTGCCATGCTGCATGGCCGTGGCAACAGCTGGTCGGGCATTGGCCGCAGCACATCCACACACGGAATTCACAACGACTAGGAGGGTGCCTTTGGTATCCGCAAGATATTTATCCACATCAGCGGCGGTGCGGGTCTCGGCTATTCCAAGATCGGTAAGTTCCTGACGCATGGGAGCGATTAGGGATTCATCGTACATCATAATGTGTCCTCGGAGTTTAATTATACAAGTATTTAGTAGACAATATAAGAAGTAATTCTACAACGCGCCAGCTGGTACAGCAATAGGCTTGTCGAATGCCTGAAAAGACTCTAAGGCGGCAAGGCATTCAGCGATTTGTTGGCTTTTTTTATCCTTTTTGGAACGCACCTCGACTTTTGGCAGCAGTCCAAAATTGAAATTCATGGGTTGAAAATCTGGATTAGGGTCGGTTAAATGTCCAGTCAAAGCGCCTAAGCACGTCACCGCGGGCCAGGCAAAGGTGGAATCACCTCGAAGCTGGGCCAACAGCATAGAGGCTGCGTATAAACCAGTTCCAATGGCTTCCGTATAGCCTTCCGCACCCGTGATCTGTCCCGCGCAATAGATACGTGTCCCTTTGATGCGCAATGCAGAGTCCAAAACCTGCGGGGCATTTAAAAAAGTATTGCGATGCATGGCTCCATACCTGGCAAAGACCGCGTTGCGCAGGGCCGGTACCATGGCGAATAGTTCTTTTTGCGTGCCCCATTTCAATCGGGTTTGAAATCCAACCAGATTGTACAGCGTGCGTTGACGATTTTCGGCGCGCAATTGAATGACGGCAAAAGGATTTTTGTCCGAGCGCGGATCGCGGAGGCCAATGGGTCGCATCGGTCCGTAGCGCAACGTTTCTGGTCCTCGTCGGGCCATTTCCTCAACGGGCAAACAGCCTTCGAACAATTGGCCTTTTTCAAAGGGCTTGGGTTCCACGGTATCGGCGTCTCGCAAGGCATTTACAAAAGCGAAATAGGTTTCCTTGTCCAATGGGCAATTCAGAAAATCCGGGGCGTCTCCTTTGTCCCAGCGGTTTTTAGCGTAAACCTGGTCCAGATCGACGCTATCGAGTTCCACCACCGGGGCTATGGAGTCAAAAAAATAGAGACGATCCGATCCTATTAAAGCGAACAACGCTTTGGTCAGATGATCGGAACTCAACGGTCCAGTGGCCAAAATTGTGTACTCATCCGGATCCAAGGTGGTGACTTCCTCGCGCTGCAAAGTAATATTCGGATGTGAGGCAATGGCTTTTTCCACTCCAGCAGAAAACAGTTCACGATCGATAGCGAGGCTTTCACCGGCAGGAACTCGGGCTTCCAGGGCAATGCGCAGGAGACGCGAACCTTGTCGAATCAGTTCTTCTTTAAAAAGTCCATGGGCCGATGTAAAAGCCATGCCTTTAAAGGAATTGGAGCAGACGAGTTCCGCTAAGTTACCGGTTCGATGCGCCGGAGTCGCAACCTTCGGCCGCATTTCCCAAAGCGTAACCGCCAATCCGGCGTCTGCCAATTGCAATGCCGCTTCACAGCCGGAAAGACCGCCACCAATGACTTTGACTGGAATCAATGGGAAACGCCGAGCCCTTGGTTTTCCAGGCTTTCTGAAAAGGATCTGAGCACCATTTTCTGTATTTGTTCGCGTGTCGCAGGCAGGGAAGTGAGAAAGGCGCAGTTTTCGATTAGCATTTCCAGCTGCGGGGGTCCAATCAAACCGAGTCGGTACAGCTCCAACAGGTAATCATACGCATCGACGGAAATGAACTCCCTTTCCATGGGGTGCAAAACGCGAATTTTTACTGGAGTCTGGCGGCTTTGTTCTGCCTGGGAGTTCGCCCAAAAAATGAGCGCATCGGCGATGGTTTTATTCAACCCAATGCCGTGTAAATCCGATGCCAATTTAGCCCAAGCAGGCGCGGATATTACCGAAGTATGCGATCCCGCCCGTTCCGCCTTCATGTGTAAAAGCAGGGAAGCGAAAATTTTGGACTGCAATTGTGGATTGATTTCGATCATAATTCCCGTCGATTATCTCTCAATGGCGAAAATGCCGAGTCCCCGTAAAAAGCATAGCCACTCCCAATTTATCAGCTGTCGCAATCACCTCTTGATCGCGCAGCGACCCACCGGGTTGAACAATATATCGTATTCCACCTTCATGGGCCGCAATCACATTATCGTCAAACGGGAAAAAGGCGTCGGATGCCATAATGCATTTTGCCAGCTCCGCTTTAATGAAAGCCTCCGGTTCCAAACCTTTTTGCACAGCCTGTCGATGCAGATATTCACGTGCACGTGGCTGACAGAGTTTCAGATTGGAATCAATGCGATTGGGCTGACCGGGACCCATGCCCAGCAGTTGGAATTGGCCCGCAGCGTACTCCTGACCGATGACAATGGCATTGGACTTCACATGCTTGCAGGCTTTCCAAGTAAATTCAGCCAAGGCCATGAGACTATTTGGAAAAGCCGTTTGCGTTGCCGATTCCCATTTGCGATGCAACTCCACATCTCGATCCTGAACCAGCATGCCGCCGAGAATATGTTTATACACTTTTCGATTTTTAGCCGGAACCAGGCTTCCAATATCGAGCAGGCGTAGGTCCTTGCTTTTCTTTTTTAAATACTCCAAGGCGTCCGGTGCGAAACCGGGAGCGATAACCAATTCTACAAAGCGTCCTTTTAGCAACTCAGCGGTGGCCAGATCCATTTGGCGTGAGACGGCAATGACGGAGCCGAAAGCGGAAACGGGATCCCCTTCCCAGGCAGCGGCGAAGGCCTGATCTAACGTGGTGCCAGTGGCATAACCACAGGGATTGGTGTGCTTGATGATGGCCACGGCTGGAACGTCATGCAAATCGCGGACGGCTTCCAACGCGGCATCGGCATCCACAAGATTATTGTAGCTCAATTCCTTACCATGCAATTGGCGCGCGCTTCCAATATTAGGTTCCTGAGCAGACAGGGTTTCCTTCTCCAGAAAAAAGGAGGCTTTTTGATGATCGTTTTCCCCATAGCGGAGGACTTGTCCTTGACTAAACGAAAGCCTCAAGGAAGGCGATCCGGTAAAGCGAGTGGAAAGGAATTCATCGATGGCGGAGTCATAATCCGCCGTATGACGGAACGCCTTAAGCGCCAACATTTGACGGGTTGCCGGTGCTGTTTGACCTTCCTGACGCAGCTCCTGTGCGACGCGCATATAATCGGCGGGGTCGCAGATGACTGAAACAAACCGGTAGTTTTTTGCAGAGGATCGCAACATGGCCGGGCCACCGATATCGATATTTTCAATAGCTTCTTCTATCGCCACGTTCTCCTTGGCAACGGTTTCTCGGAAAGGGTAGAGATTGACCGCGACAATGTCGATGGGCTCTATGCCATTGGCCTGCATGGCAGATTGATGTGTTTCATTATCGCGAATGGCAAGAATGCCACCGTGAATTTTAGGATGCAAGGTTTTCACCCGGCCATCAAGAATTTCCGGTGAACCGGTATGCTCTGAGATTGCCTTGGCAGGAATGCCTTGCTCTTGCAAATATTTGAGCGTGCCTCCGGTGCTCAAGATGCGGATGTCCATGGCAGCCAAGGCTTTGGCGAAAGCCAATAGCCCAGTCTTGTCCGAAACGCTGATAAGGGCGGTTTTTTTACTCACGAAATGGCTCTCCAGTCAATAATGCAAAGGCTTCCAGATATTTTTGGCGGGTTTTTCGACTACTTCCGGCGGCAATTCGGGACCCGGATAGGTTTTATCCCAACTTAACGTATTTAGATAATCGCGCACGTATTGTTTATCAAAACTGTCCTGTTCATGGCCTTCACGGTAATTGGCCGCCGGCCAGAAACGCGACGAGTCCGGCGTAAGCACTTCGTCGATTAAAATGGTTTGTCCATCCACTATACCGAACTCGAATTTGGTATCCGCGATAATGACCCCTTTGGTTGCCGCAAAAGTGCGAGCCTGGGAATAAATATCTAGGGTCAATTTCTGTAAATGACTGGCATCTTTAGGTCCGACAATTTTTTCCATCGCACTGAAATCAATATTTTCATCATGGCCAATATCATTTTTGGCGGCGGGAGTGAACAAAGGGGGATCCAAACGGCAACTCTGTTGTAGGCCGGCAGGCAGAACATGGCCGCACACGGACCCGGTAGCTTGATAATCCTTCCAGCCCGATCCCACTAGGTAACCACGCGCCACGCATTCGACATCAAATCGTTTAGCCTTTTTTACCAACATGAAGCGGCCCCGCAAATAGTCGGAATGACGTTGCAAGGATGCAGGCAAATCTTTTAGGTCGGCGGAAATAAAATGACTGGGCACGCCTAAATGTTTGAACCAGAAAACCGAAAGCTGCGTGAGTATGGCACCTTTTCCCGGAACCGGAGTGGGCAGAACCACATCAAAGGCGGACAAACGATCAGTCGCTACCATTAAAAGTCGTTCGCCGAGATCGTACACATCCCGTACCTTGCCTCGGGCAAAAAGCGGTACTTCGGTGATGGGAGGCGGATTGGCTGGGGGCGGAGTGTCAAAAGGCATAGTCATGCCGTAAAAATAGCCGTTTCCGTAGGGGATTGCAATTTGACCAAATGAGAAAAAGGACTATAATCGACGGGAACTGTCGGCAGGAGCGGGTTTCTTAAGCGGGATTTGAGAAACGACACCAAAATGGTACCAAAGATTGAGATTGGCCTGGACTGAGGAACTGTTCCAAGCAACTTTTCCCGAAGGAGCCGCATAGGCCAGGAGATTTTGCCACTGCTTTTCCGATTTAAATTCCTGATGCAAATAGCCAATAGATCCTGTGAGTTTCCATGGCTTGAGAATTGCCTGCTGAAATCCCAATTGAATTTCGTAACCGGATCCAAATGGATTAAATACCGCCGGGGCATTGCCATAAGGAGAATACAATTCCGTATGGCCCAGGTTCCAATACCACACCCCTTGCGTGTACAAACCAAGTTGTCCAGTGACTGACAACAAGGCTGGAGTCAGGTAATAGCGAATTCCTGTTCCTATCAAATTAGCCTGAACAGCATACCACTCATCAGCGGCATGAGCGTTAGTGATTCTGTTTCCCAATATTGCCGTTTGCTTGTACCAGTAGGAATGGGTTTTAGCCACGACATCCAAGTACGCGCTAATCGGTAGGACTGCCTGAACCCCTACAGGAAAAGCGAGATGAACGGACTCAAAATTTTGCAAGGCCTTTAAGCTATCGGTGCGGGAAGGTGCGTCGGTTGCGATACGGACCGTTAACGCTTTTTGGAAATTTTCCTTGCCGCCAAAATCGATAAAGTCCACACCCAGATAAATGGAAATAC
>JAYSRH010000426.1:0-7421 GCA_043721115.1 Fibrobacteria bacterium
CTCAGAATCTGGCGCTTGTCTTAGACGTTTCTTACTTCTTCCGTATTAAAAAGACTAGAGCAGAGGAGATTATTGCCGAAGTGACCGTGTCCGTTCGAGGTTGGCGCACACTGGCAAAGAAAAGGGGATTACCAGAACGAGAAATAACCCTCATGAAACCTGCTTTTCGGATTGCCGGGGCCGTACTGGGGAAGGGGTGAGAAAAAGGTAGGGAATGGAAAATCACTTTGATTTGGCCATTCACCTTTCGAAAAACTTGCGCATTTCCAGGATATTAGTTATCATAGAGTCATGAAATCTACGATTGTACAGAACAACTTTGCCCTCCTACTTCTAGTCCTAACTGACTAACCGGGAGTGCGCGTGTTTTGGAAAAAGCCCACTCCCTGGAGTGGGCTTTTTCTTTGGTACGAAAATTTGAGAAGTCTAGGGAAATTGAAAAAGCCATTGGCGTAAGTAAACAAGGAGCGGAACATGAGTATAGTAGAGAAAAACCGAAAGCCATTTTTTTACGATGTCACCTTGCGTGATGGCAATCAGGCGCTCAAGAATCCTTGGAACCTGCATGAAAAGGAATTGGTATTCCGTCAGCTTTTAAAACTAGGCGTACAGGGCATTGAAGTAGGGTTTTCCGGCGCAAGTGATATGGATTTTGCCGCATGCGAGCATTTGGCCAAATTGGCTCCAGACCATGTAGTGATATCTGGTTTGGCTCGGGCTGTGGAGCGCGACATCGTCATGGTCTGGGAAGCGGTCAAGCACGCGCCGCAGCCTCGCATCCATACCTTTCTGGCCACCAGTCCTTTCAACATGGAAAATGTGCTGCGCATGACTCCGGCGCAAGTCAAGGAACGCGCAGTCAAGGCCATCACCCTTTGCCGCAAGGCCATGGGCGGACGCGGCACCATCCAATTTTCCGCCGAACATTTCGGGGACTCGATGGAAAACATGGATTTCGTGATCGATTTGCTGCAGGCCGTGGTTGCGGAAGGCGCTCATGTGATCAATTTGCCGAATACAGTGGAACGATATCGGCCCATGATTTTTGTCAAGATGGTGGAAGAAGTGGTCAAGGCCTTGCCCAAGCATGTGATCGTGGCTGTGCATACGCACAATGATTTGGGTATGGCAACCGCTACCACGGTGGAAAGTTATTTTGCCGGTGCCACGCAGTTGGAAACAGCCTTGAACGGACTGGGCGAGCGGGCTGGTAATACTAATATGTATGAAGTGGCCTGTGCCTTGGCCAATTGCGGCGAAGACGTGCCACTCAATATGGGCGAGATCTATGAAACGGCATTGCGTGTTTCCGAATGGTCCAGAGTTCCGATTTACGAAAAGGCCCCGCTGGTCGGCTCCGATGTGGTTGCGCATCGCAGCGGGATTCATCAGGACGGCGCCACCAAAACCAAGGGAATGAAAAAAGGGGCGTATCGAGCCATCGAAAGCACTTTGATTGGCCGCAAGGAAGGCGACCGACTGGGATTCACCAGCCAAAGTGGTAAGACTGCGGTTTTTGAAATCATCCATGGACTGGGTTTGCCAATCTCGATTGAAGAAGCTGCTTTGCTGCAGCCGGTGCTGAAGCGTCTTTCCGAACAGGATGGCCGCGGAGAATTGAACGATCAGGAAATCCTGAAGGTGTACGACCAGGAAATTCTGAACGTAACTGGACCTTTGGCCTTTTTGGGTATCAAAATGGATCCCAATGAAAAGGAGTTCTATTTTGAAGTCAGCTATCAAGGGAAAAACCAAACCCTGACAGGGCAGGGTACGGGTCCCATCGATGCCTGTATGCATGCCTTGGAGACGATTGGACTGTACTTTCACCTAGTCGAATACAGCCAGATGGCATTGGACGTGGAGCATTTGGACTTTGCCGCCTATGCGCTTTCCGAGATTAAGATTCAGCGCAAATCGGGTCAAAATGGAACGCCGGACGGCCCAAGCGTGGTAGGCCGCGGCAAGGATATGGACACCATCAAGGCCAATGTACGGGCACTTTTCAACGGTATGAACCTGTTGCTGCGATAGAATAAACAAGTTGTTGCGATAGAATGAATCTGTTGCTGCGTTAGAAGTTATTTTGAGGCTTTCGGGAGTGGGGGATAATTTGAACAGTAGGTCGGAACCCAAGGCAAAATATGTTCCCGGACAGCGCCTAATCAGCGATTCGGAGCCGGAGCTGGGATTAGGCATTATCCTGGAAGTGGGTTTTAGGGAGATGAAAGTTTCCTTTCGCGCCGCCAAAATCGAGCGGACCTACATGCATCGCGATGCCCCATTAAGACGCGTGCGCCTCAAAGCCGGAGATCGGGCTCGATCTCAATCCGGAAGGGTATTCGTGGTGCGGTCCGTTAAAGAGACTGCGGGGCTCTTAACCTATGTAGGCGATTCGGAATCGCTACTGGAACAGGACCTGCTGGATCAGATGTCCTTTTCCGATCCGGACAAAAGGCTGTTGGCTGGAAATATCGGAAAGCCCAAGGAATTCGCCTTGCGGTACCGAACCCATCAGTTTCGCAGCGACATGCTCGGCTCGCGCGTGCGCGGTCTTGTAGGCGCGCGCATGGAGCTTCTCGATCATCAGATTTCCATCGCCCATGAAGTCGCCTCCAGGTACCGGGCCAAGGTTTTACTCGCCGACGAGGTGGGTCTGGGAAAAACCATTGAAGCCGGGCTTATCTTCCATCGACTGCATGCCACCGGACAAATCAACCGGGTATTGGTGGTCGCCCCTTCTCAGCTTGTGCACCAATGGCTGGTGGAGCTGTATCGAAGGTTCAACCATATGTTCACGGTCATGGATGAGGATTTGTGCCGTTCTGAGGAAAAGGGGGACGTGACCGTAAACCCCTTCCTCAACCGTCAGCTCATGATTTGCGCAGTGGATTTTCTCGCCGGTTCCGAAAAGAGAATAAAACAAGCCGTGGAGGCCGGTCAAGATTTGCTTATCGTAGATGAAGCGCACCATCTTACCTGGTCGTTGCATTCCCAATCCCAGGAATACTTGGCCGTGGATCGCCTGGCCAAGGTGAGCGGAAATGTTTTGTTGCTGACGGCAACGCCTATCCAACTTGGGCAAACCGGTCATTTTGGCAGACTTCGTTTGCTGGACCCCGGTCGATTCACGGATTTTGACGCCTATATGGCTGAAGCCGGCCAGTACCAAACCTTGGCCACTACGGTAGATTTAATCCTGGGCAGTGAAGGGCCTGTAGTGCCGGCTGCAGATACGCTCGTTGCGGAATTCCCCACCGATCAGGCATTGCAAACGAGAGTGCTGCAATATCGGCAGGGGCTACCGGGCTCCAAGCGCAGTCTCATCGAGGAACTTGTCGACCGCCACGGCACAGGTCGCATCATGTTCCGCAATCGACGATCGGCTTTGGGCGGATTTCCAAAGCGCATTGTTCATGATGCACCATTGCCAAATGTTTCCGAGCATCGTGATTGGGCGCGTGCCGTATTGGGGCCGAATGCACAAACAGGTGCGCAATCGTTCAGCAATGAAATCGAATTGTCCCGATTCGTCAATGGACCCGCAGCATCTACCTCTGGGGATCTTCGTGGATATGTGGGCGACGCCACCGAATTTCTCAAGCGGGCTTGGCGGAAAGATCCGCGCCTGGACTGGCTTCTCTATTTGCTCAAAATAAACGATGGCGAGAAGATTCTCATCATCTGCTCCAACAAGGCCGTAGTCTTTGCCCTTCAGGAAATCCTGCCCACCTTGACTACCGTTCCCTTTGTGGCTTTTCACGAGAACATGACCATGGCAACGCGCGACAAGAACGCGGCCTATTTTGCGCAAGTGGACGGTGCGCGAATTCTCATCTCTTCCGAAATCGGCAGTGAAGGGCGCAATTTCCAGTTCTCACACCATTTGGTACTGTTCGATCTTCCGCTGAATCCTAGCGTGCTGGAGCAGCGCATTGGCCGGTTGGATCGCATCGGTCAATTGCACGATATCCATATCCATGTCCCGTACATACAAGGCACGGCTCATGAAGTGCTCTATCGCTGGTACGATGAAGGCATGGACGCCTTCCGCCAACCCGTACTCGGCTCGGATTATTTTTATGAGGAGCAGTTGGGTGAACTGCTGAAAGTATGTCGCATGGCCGCGACGGCGGAATCTCATCCCGATTCAGATGATGCAGGTGGGTTGGGCGATGCCATTGCCAACCTTGTCGCGAACACGAGGATACTGGCCAAGCGTGTGCGCGAGACTTTGGAATTAGGACGCGATCGCCTGCTTGAGATCAATTCCAACCGACCCGAATTGGCTCGGTCGCTTATAGCCGAGATTCGCGCAGAGGATGAGGATGGCGATTTGGAAGACTATCTGGAGAATGTTTTTGATCATTTCGGCGTAGACACGCAGAATACCGAAGCCAAGCGCGGTTACTTCCTGTTTCCGGGCGATCACTTGGAAGTCGATTTCTTTCCGGGACTTCCCCCAACCGGCTTAGCTGTCACCTATGATCGAAAGGAAGCTTTGGCCAGGGAAGATCTGGTATTTCTATCCATCGACCATCCCATGGTGCGTGGTGTGGTGGACCTGATTCTGGGCGGCATGGAAGGGACGGTTGGTTTTGTAGAGTGGCAAGATGCACCGACCACAGGAAATGGTTCTGCCCGCGGCTTTGCTATGGATGCTGTATTTGTGCTGGAAGCCACTGCTCCCGGTTACCTCCACCTCGACAGATTTTTGGCTCCCTGTCCCATCCGGGTTATGGTTGAACAAAGTGGTGAAGACTTGACGCATTTCTTGCCGCGAATGGACTCTTCCGATTTGGAACAAGCGCCTACCGGTCTTCTAGAGGATCACCACGATCAATTCGATCTGTTGGTTCCAAAAATGATGGATGCAGCCAGGCAGGCTGCTTCTTATCGGCAGGCATCCTTAAAGACGGAGGCGCATAAGGAAGCAGAAAAACGGCTGGGTGCGGAGCGTGATCGCCTAAAGGCCCTGATGACTATCAACCCGTCCGTGACGCAGGCAGAAGTGGATGATGCGGAAAAACTTCTGCGGGATGTGCTTGGCCATATCGCTGCTGCGGAGTTGCGGTTGGATGCGGTACGCTTGGTCATACTGGGGAGAATGCGGCAGTAGCGTTTCGAAATGCGGGGTGCTCCGCTGGATTAGCTATTCCGGTCCAACAATTCCTTTCTTGCGAAGAAATTCCAAAGTCTGATCGAGGCAATCATGTGGGATCGGGAATTCTTTGCGGAACGCCATCGTAGTGGCGACTTTCTTGTAAAGAAACAAGTATTCACGGCAAGCCAGGCAACCATTTAAATGCAAATGGAAACGCATAGAGGTCAGTGTGGAAAGGTTTCCCTCCAGGTGGTCGTACATGTATTCGCGCACCATTTCGCAGGGATAAGTCACCCGGTACAATAATCCCTTCATTTGGACACCGGCACCGCAAGCATTTTTTCCTGAACCCAATCGACAATTTTGCGCCGGGTACCATGGATTTGAATGCGCGCTTCCTCAACGGTTATTCCCAAAATTTCTGCCGTCGCTTCCGTTGACAAGCCTTCAATATCTCCCAAGTGGTAAGCTTGCGCAGTCGGGCTCGCCACGGATTCAATTGCCTTAACCAGTAGTTTTTCCACGCTGTTGCGCGCCGATAGGCTTTCCATATTGGATGTGCGATTGCAAATCAATTGATGGGTTACGGAATACATCCAAGTGGTGAGCTCAATGGGTCTGGAAAAAGTAGGCAAATCTTTATGCATCTGCACATACACTTCTTGCAGCAACAAAATGCATTCCTTGTCCGTGCTCAGTCTTCTTTGAATGAAACCCATCAATCGATCATGTGATGCCCGAACTAGCTGGGCAAAGGCTTCTTGTCCATGGGAACCTTGGGCACGGAGCTTTTCTAAAAACTCCGGGTCATTTAAATCCGAAAAGTCCATTTTATTTTTCCTATCCTGCACAAGTATCCGCACTTAATCCTGGTTGATTATCGCGGTAACAGGGCCCCCTGATAGCATTTCCACCGCCGCGTCGAGTTGGGCGCGACTGCCCAGTAGTAGCAGTCGATCCTTGGGAAGCAAAATCTCATCTGCCTCAGGGTTGATGATTTGACATCCTTCCCGGTCCACTCCGACAATAAAGGCACCGGTTCGAGTTTTAAGCTCCAGCTCGCGGGGGGATCGTCCCGCCCCAGGCATGTTTTCAGTTAACAGCAAGGTTTCTAAACAAGCATCGCGTAACAATTGAGTTACTCTAACGGAATCTACTTTGGATTCGTCTGAACGTGCTTCTATGGGCTTGCTGAATGTGCCGACCAGCGCAGCCTTTCCCTGGAAATAGATTTTATTAAAGGAGCCTCTGAGCCAATAAAGAAGGAGGCCGGCTACAATTAGCAATGCGACCTGGGCTTGGGCCGGCGGCAGTAAGACATAACTGAGTGCAAAGGTAAGGGCGGACAGTGCAAGCAACCCGCCGACTAGTATGGCATTGGCTACTACGGCCCGAATCTCGGTTTTGCGATCCCCACCCATGACTTCCGTGATTCCCAATTCGGCTAGAATCATCCCCAGGGCTTTGAGTTTGCGGTAGGCGGCGATATATACAGGCATGGCCGCTAACATGGCTGTCAACCATAGGCAAGAATTGATGATAGGTTGATAGGGCAATGAATTGGGGAAAAATCCGATTATGATTCGGGAAATAAAGACTGCTGTAAGGATGGAACCGGCGATAAGGCCGGAGAATATGGTCAGTTGTCCGGCGATGCGACGTAATATTTTTCGAACTTGACTGTCCTGGCGGCCGCGCGTGAATTGATCCAGCCAACTATGATACAAGTTGATATAGGCGAGAAATGTAGGCGGCAGCTTCCGTTCGAACCAGGAAGTTACCGGATGTGAAGCCCGAATGAGGTAAGGAGTGGTTATGGTGGTCAGGGCGGAGACGCTGACGGCAATGGGATAAAGAAAACCACTGGTTACTTTGAGGGTCAAACCCAAGGCTGCGATAATGAAGGAGAACTCACCGATTTGGGCCATGCTCATGCCTATGCGCGCCGAGGTGCGCAAATCTTGACCTGAAAGGAATGCTCCAAACATATAACTGTAAACCTGCCCTATGATTACCGCAAGGGTGATGACCGTGATTGGAACTGCGTATTGCACTAACATATGGGGGTTGATTAAAAGACCCACGGAAACAAAAAAGACCGCACTGAACATGTCGCGAACCGGCGACATCAAGTCGGCTATTTTACCGATCTCCCTGGCTTCCGCAAGTATGGCGCCGATTAAAAACGCGCCCAAGGCCAAACTGAATCCGAACCAAACAGTCAAAAAGGTAAAACCGAAACACAAGCCAAGCACTGTGATCAAAAGCATTTCCGAGCTTCTGAATTTTGCAACGAAGGCAATTATGCGCGGGACGG
>JAYSRH010000427.1:0-7394 GCA_043721115.1 Fibrobacteria bacterium
CATAATTTTGGTCGAGTGCAAGTTGGAAATAGTGGGGTAGTTTTGGATATGGCGTCCGGCACCCTTTCAGGAATTCATCTATTGCGCGTTTCCAATGGAGTGCGGAGTGAAACGATTAAGGTGGTCTTGAAATAGGTAGTTCATCCTAAATGGATTCCGTCTACAACACCACATTCAGTTTTTAATTCCAAATTTGCGCTGAATTTCCTCCATCGAAAAGCGCACTACAATAGGAGCGCCAGAAGGAGAAACATACGGGTTCTGGGTGGCGAATAGACCATCGATGAGCGCAGCGGTCTGGGGATAATCGAGGGGGTCGCCGATTTTGATGGATGTGACACGGGCATAGACTTTAGCCAATCGTTGCTGAAAGTCTTCCCCCTTGGAATAAGCGGGGCCGTTCTCAGCATGCAGCGGAAGCCGTTCCGGTGCCAAAAGGCCTTGAATCATTTCATTGACCACTTGACGGGCCCGATCGGTTTTAACTTCCATGGGAAGACCGCGCAGCTGAAATGTCCTTCCACCAAAAGTTTCCAAATCAAAACCCAGTGCCTGTAATTTATCCAAGTGCTCTTCTAGGAACCGGCTGTCTCCAGGAGAAAGTTCGAGCACCTCTGGAAAAAGCAATTGCTGGGAGGCAAAACGGCCGGGCTGGCGCAACTCTTCCATGGCCTTCTCATATAAAATACGTTCATGCGCGGCTTGTTGATTGACCATCATAAGCCCGCTTTCGATTCCAAAAAGAATAAACCCATGGTGCAGTTGCAAGTAGGGAATCTCTGGCGCGCGTGACTTGCTGGATACTGAAGATTGTGCGGCGAAAGTCGGCGTCGTTGTTGCATTGCCAAACTTGGAGTCGGGAAAGAGTCGAATCTGATTATTGGCTCGCCCTTCCATATCCGGCTTTTCTTCAAGCGCCAAAGCAGTTGGACCGGGTTCGACATACTGAAAGGGTGGAGGCAAGCTTGCGTCATATCCCCCAGCGGTAGGAAAAGGGTTTGCAAAATGTGGAATGGACATGTTGGTTTCCGAAATTCTGGGATTCGAATCGTCCGGGTACCCATTATCCCGACCTAAATCTCCAGTGAGGTTCAGAACCGGAGTCTCCACTACCTTTCGCAATCCAATTTTAACGGCCTGGCTGATGGACCAGTAAACTTGGCTTTCATTGAGAAAGCGCACTTCCTTTTTGGTGGGATGCACATTGACATCCACTTCTTCGGTGGGCATGGTCACAAAAAGCACAGCCATGGGGAAACGGCCGGGCGGGAGTGCATCATAACTTTGGCTTAGGGCCCTGGCTATGAGGCCGCTTTGAATGCTGCGCCGATTGATAAAGAAGTACTGATGGGTTGTACGGAGCCGGGCCTGTTGCGGTGTGCCGACAAAGCCTTCCACATGAATGGAACCATCCGACCATTCCACCGGGACCAATTCATTGGTAATATTGAATCCCAATATCTCCCCTACCCGATGTTTGAGACTGCCTTCGGTAAGTACGAGCAAATCTTTTCCTTGATCCGTCAGTCGGAATCCCGTACCTGGATGCGCCAAGGCCACACGACTCAACATATTCAAGATGCGGGTGGTTTCCGCCTTGCCGGTGCCCATGAACTTGCGGCGAACCGGGCTGTGGAGGAAAAGGTTCTTGACGGTTACGGTAGTACCGGGGTTACGGGTGATTTCCCGCACTGCCAATTCACGCGAACCGGAAACCTCAATGGCTGTTCCGGTAGTATCCAATGCCTGCCGGGTTTCAATAGTCAGTTCTGCCACGGCGGCCATACTGCAGAGAGCCTCCCCCCGGAATCCAAACGTGGCGACATGGGACAGGTCTTCAGCATCACGGATTTTGCTTGTGGTATGCGGTTGCCAGGCAACCACAGCATCCCCGTGTTGCATGCCAGTTCCATTGTCGCTGACCTTGATGAGATCCATGCCTCCGGCTTCAACCGCGATAACGATTTTGGTGGCGGAGGCATCCAGGGCATTCTCGACCAATTCCTTGACAGCATTGGCTGGGCGCTCGATCACCTCACCGGCAGCGATCTTATTTACAGTGGCCGGGGTTAGCTGATTGATTCGGTTTGGCGTCATCAAAAGGCCGGAAATAAGGGTTGGCGGATGATTTTCATAGTTAGGGAAATTACAATTTGCATCCCATTTTGGGCCGGGCGGGTTCGGTATCCATATTGTGCATATCAGTTTTATAGGTTATATTTGAAATATGAAGGTTACGTCCAAAAGTATGTATACCTTGCACTTTCTGTGCGCCCTGGCTATCAAGAGCAAAGAC
Source organism: Fibrobacteria bacterium (assembly GCA_043721115.1). Taxonomy (GTDB): domain Bacteria; phylum Fibrobacterota; class Fibrobacteria; order UBA11236; family UBA11236; genus Chersky-265. The sequence continues at coordinate 2,297 of JAYSRH010000427.1, forward strand.
TGGCCGTTAAAGCCCATCCATCTGCGGGAAATCGCCAAGGAATACAATATTCCGTTCAAATTTCTGGAGCAGATCGCCATACTTATGAAAAGCGTGGGATTAGTGCGTGGCGCACGGGGTAAGTTGGGCGGTTATTTATTGGCCGAGCCACCCGAAAATATCACCCTTTCGAGAATCATCAAGGCCACGGAAGGCGAACTTTTTCCGTGTGCCGATATCGAAGGTGGCAATGAAATAGTAACCTCTCTGTTACACCGTCTTTTCCAGGAAGGCCGGGATTTGGTGGATACCAAATTAGCATCGGTTACACTGGCACAGATTGCCGAAAAAGCCAAGCAGCAATTGGAACCCGTGCCGATGTATTACTTGTGAATCTTGTGAAAAATCTGAGATAAATAATGCCCGAACAAAATAAAAACCTAACCAGCCTTGCAGAAGAATTGAATCAGGAATTCGCTTCGCTTTCCGCCGAGGACAGAATTCGAAAAGCATACTCCTTGTTTGGTTCTGAACTTATTGCCACTACTTCCTTTGGCCGGGATGCGGGCTTGCTGCTCAACCATTTGCAACGATTGCAAATCCCCATCAGGGTTTATTTCATCAATACCACATTCCACTTTCCAGAAACTTTGGAATATCGAGACACGCTCACATCCGCCTATAAGCTGGATTTACGCGAGATGCGCAGCATGGAACCCAATAATCAGCGCTATTCCACCATTCAAGATGGTGCTCACACCATATCGGACACGCAAGCCTGCTGCGGAATAAATAAAGTGGCTGTGCAAGCCGCCTTTCTTGGCCGCACGGACGTGAAAGCCTTCCTCTCGGGGTTGAGGCGTGATCAAAGCGAAACACGAAAAGCCACCCCCTTCGTTCACTTACAAAAGGGCAAATTTAAGATTTGTCCCTTTGCCGATTGGCCCGCAGAGGATGTGGATCTGTACCTGCGCCTATGGGAAGTACCAGAGCATCCTTTGGCCAAGCAAGGTTTTACCAGTATTGGCTGTAGCCCGATTACCTGCACGCGTAAACCCGTCGATTCGGAGGATGCGCGATCCGGACGCTGGGCACAGGACACCAAAACAGAATGTGGACTCCACTTGGATTATGAACCCTGAGCCAGGACCCGACAACTTGATAGGCATGAAGTATTCACAAGATCTGACGGAGCTCATCGGCAAAACCCCGTTAGTGCGGCTCAACAAAGTTGTTCCAAACCAGAAAGCCTTGTTCTTGCTTAAGTTCGATCAACGCAATCCCGGTGGTTCCGTCAAGGATCGAATCGCCCTGCACATGATTCAAGAAGCGGAAAAAACCGGAAAACTAAAACCGGGTATGACCATAATCGAACCCACCAGTGGAAATACTGGAATAGCCTTGGCCTGGATCGCCGCCGTACGGGGCTATAAATCCATTTTGGTGATGCCGGAAGCCATGAGTGTGGAACGACGTAATCTTCTGCAAGCTTATGGAGCCGAACTGGTTTTGACACCCGCCCACTTAGGCATGAGTGGAGCTATCGAAAAGGGCAAGGAGATCGTGCGCAGTCGCAAAGATTGTTTCATGCCGCAGCAATTCGACAATCCCTCTAATCCAGAAGCCCATAGGCGCTGGACCGCAGAAGAAATCTGGGAAGATACGGCTGGCAAGGTGGACGTATTTGTGGCCGGCGTAGGCACCGGGGGCACCATAACAGGCGTTGGCGAAGTGCTCAAAAGCAGGAACCCGGCCGTCCGTATTGTTGCCGTGGAGCCGGCGGCATCCAACGTACTAGGGGGCGGGAAGCCTGGCTGGCATGAAATCCAAGGCATCGGAGCGGGCTTTATTCCCAAAGTGCTCAACGTGAAAATCTATGACGAAATCATCAAGGTGACGAATGAAGAAGCGTTGGAAATGACTCGAAGACTTGCCCGCGAAGAAGGTATTCTGGCAGGCATCTCCACAGGTGCCAATGTCAAAGCCCTTTTTGAAATCGGAAGACGTCCTGAATCAATCGGCCGCACCTTAGTGACCCTGGCCTGCGATTCCGGTGAGCGCTACTTGAGCACGCCGCTCTACCAGGTTAATTAAAAAGACGCAGTATGCCGATTTTCACCGAACACCAGATGAGGCGCTATATGCGCCACTTGATACTTACCGAGGTGGGTTTCAAAGGCCAGCAGAAGCTATCGACCGCCAAGGTATTAGTAGTCGGCGCCGGTGGTTTGGGATCGCCGGCTTTGGTCTATTTGGCTGCGGCAGGTATTGGAACCATAGGAATCGTAGAAGCGGACGTGGTGGACGAATCCAATTTGCAGCGCCAGATCATCCATTTCACTGCGGATACAGGACGATCCAAGTTGCAATCCGCCAAGGAAAAAATCGCCCAGATTAACCCAGATGTTACGGTGGTGGAACACGAGGTGTTTCTCGATGCCGGCAATGCAATGGACATCCTTCCCGCCTATGATTTTGTCTTGGACGGCACGGATAATTTCGCCGCTAAATTTCTTATAAACGATGCGTGTGTTCTACTCGGAAAACCTTTTTCCCACGCCGGAATCCTTCGCTTTGAAGGCCAGGCCATGACCGTGGTTCCTGGTAAAAGCCGCTGCTATCGTTGCCTATTCCGCGAACCTCCACCGGCGGGTGCTGTCCCAAGCTGCGCCGAAGCGGGTGTTTTGGGCGTGGTGGCGGGAACGCTGGGCACCATTCAGGCCACGGAGGCGATGAAATTCATTTTAGGTAAAGGCGATTTGCTTACCGATCGACTGCTTATTTACGATGCTATGTCCATGCGCTTTAGGGAGAGTCGGGGCCGACGCGATCCCGCTTGCCCCGTATGCGGCGACCATCCAAGCATTACAGTGCTCATCGACTATGCACAATTGCCTTGCGAAGGACCGTAACTAAACGGAAACCTCGCGCATCTTGGCGATGAGCTCTCCTACCGTAAAAGGCTTTTGAATGAAGGCTCGGTTTCCTTGGGTAACTTCGTTCTTGAATGCGGAGTCCTGCGTATATCCGGACATGAATAACACCTGCAATCCAGGCATAGTGATCGAGAGCACGTCCGCTAATTCTTTGCCTCCCATTTCCGGCATCAACACATCTGTGAGCAAAAAGTGAATGGGTAATCCATATTGATCGGCCAAAGCCATGGCTTCCTTGCCATGCCGGGCTTCCAAGACCAAAAACCCCTTTCCTTCCAATAGATTTTTGAGGGTTGACCTTACCTCGTCGTCGTCTTCAACCAGCAGCATGGTTTTTGGCATCATGGAGGATTCGCGAAGGGCTTTTTGAATCTCCACTTCCTTAGCCAACGCTTCCTCGGTTTGCGGAAGATAAACTGTAAAAGTGCTTCCTTTGGATACGGTTGTTTCCACCGACACACACCCCTGATTCTGAGTGATGATCCCATATACTGTCGATAGGCCGAGTCCGTTGCCCTTACCCCTTTCTTTGGTGGTGTAGAATGGGTCAAAAATATGCGGCAAATGTTCGGTATCGATGCCAAGACCAAAATCGGTTACCGATACACGAACATAAGAGCCTGGCAGAACATGACCATAGGCTCCGGGCACATCCCCTTTGAGTTCAACATTCCCGGCTTTGATAACCAAGGTTCCACCCTTGGGCATGGCATCTCGGCCATTTAGAAGCAAGTTCATGAGCACCTGCTCCATCTGAACCGGATCCATGCGTACCCGACCCATCTCCTCGTCCAATTGAATGCGAAGCTGGAAGTTTTCTTCCAAGATATGCCTTAGCATACTCTCCATGGATTTGATGATGTAACTCGGTTGAATGACTTTAGGCTGGGGAATCTCTTGCCGACTAAAGGCTAATAACTGGCGAATGAGTCCCGCTGCACGATCGCTGCCGTTAAGGATCTCGCCTACTTCTCGCCGACACATGTGATCCGGTTCCAATCGAATGAGCATCAATTCGCAGTAACCCATGATGGCGGCCAGCAAATTATTAAAGTCATGGGCAATGCCGCCAGCCAGACGCCCCACGGCTTCCAACTTCTGGGACTGCTTGAGTTGATCTTCCCTGGTGCGCAGCGCCTGCTCGGCACGCCGGACATCCGTTATGTCACAAGCAGAGCCAATCCATTTTTCTGGTCGACCGGACAAATCCCATAATGCTGTGCCCCGGTCGGACCAGCGTCGATAACTGCCATCTTTACAATGAATGCGGTATTCCTGAAGAAATGGCTCCCTAAAACGCAAGTGACGCTCCATGGATGTGATCATCTCACGCCTATCCTCGGGATGAATAAGCAATTCAAAGGCTTCCCGCGTAACCGGAATTTCTGATTTAGTAAATCCCAATCGCTGTTCCACCGGACCGAACCACTCAATTTTTCCAGAGGAGAGATTCCATTCATAAATGAGATCATTGCCGCATTCAGCCGCTACCCGTAGTCTTTCCTCCGATTGCCGCAGCGCCTCCTCTTCTCGCTTCTGCTCGGTTATGTCGAGGAAAGTGCTCATGAAACTTTCCACTATCCCATCCTGACTAAGCACTGCAGTTCCATAAACCATCATGCGCGTTCGTCTTCCCCAGCGGCCTATGACTTCCACAGCATACTTGGAATGAATGCCCAAGGAGCGTTTGGTATTTTCCCGAAGTATGATGGCTTGACTCTCAGGAGTAAAGAAATCCTGGTAACTGATTTCGGTCTGCATTAAATCGGCAGGAGTATCCAATTCCAATATCGTCGCCATAGCGGGATTGATGAATAATGTGGTGCCATCCAATCGAATATTCCAAATTCCAATGGGGCTTTCCATGGCGAGTGCCCGGTAGCGCTCCTCACTGCGATGCAATTGTCGTTTGGCCTCAAGTTGATCGAATTGGTCCTGGGTTTTTAAGGAAGTGTTTTCAGTTTGGGCTGTGGCCAGTGCCTGGGACAATAAGAGCGCTTCTCCATTCAATGCGTTGATTTTGGATTCTGCTGTACTGAGGTGCTGGCGATTTAAACGTAAGCCTTTTTGCCAGAGCCATAGGAAAACGGCACTGCATAGGAGACCCATGATTGAGCTCGCGATCCAATAATTCATGTCGAGAAAGACCTTTCGTCCGGAAAGTCGTATTCGATACTATAGTC
>JAYSRH010000428.1:0-2872 GCA_043721115.1 Fibrobacteria bacterium
TTATTTGGCACCAATTTGTGGAGGCAGGAATATAAGGGCTGTTTAAGGTATGTCCATCCACCGCTGCTGGCACTGCCACCCAGGCCAGCCACAATTAGACTTGTGCTGTCGGGTGCCACAAGAATTCGATACGCACCAGCCCGAAATCCACCGGTAACAAAGGTGAATGCGCCTTGCCAATGGCCTTTGACTTTTTCCAGGAAAACTCGATCAATAATGCCATTGGTTATATCCGTAACAAACATTTGCCCGGCATATTTACCTTTTGGGATCAGTACAGATTCCCCCAATGAGTTGCTGATTTCATCGTGGGCGGCCCAAGCCGTAGGCGGGTATTCGACTTGGCCAGGAAGCTTTGCAAGTGACTTTGGTCCATCAAAGCCATACCATTGCCCCTTTTCCATGCAAATGAACTTGTCCGAAGGCTCCCAGTCGCCTTGATTGTCGGTAGTACAAATAGTTCCATCTGGACCAAGGGATGTGCCGCCGGTATTCCGGAGTCCGTGCACCATGAATTCATGTGTCTTGGTGATAGGATCATACTGGACCCAGGTTCCATGCTTTAACGGTTCTGGATCGCCGGCTCCCGTTGCCGCTGTATAGACGGTGTCCGCCGGTTCGTAGGCGTGAAATCCGCCCAAAGTCCAATTGAATTTGCCTTGATAATAAACCAGACCCATGGAAAACCAGTGGCCATAATCGCGAATACCCACTGGGTTGGCCTTATCATATTCTACGGAATAGGTCCAGCCCGCTCCATTAGGCGCCAGTTTCCCAATTCGGTCCTTTTCGGTTACATAAATGCTTCCGTTCACCACGGTCACGCCCAACGGTTCGCGCAAAGAAGCCGTGATTTGAGTCATGGTGATATCGCCAGGCTTTGTAGCCGTCAATACTCCGGACAACAAAAATATCTGGCCATTTCTATTGGTGGCATTGCCGTATTCCTTAAAAATAGTCGTGGCCATGCGGCCATCGGGAAGCAGCGCAATTCCGCCAATCGAGTTTTTGTTGAACTGGTCGACCACCCAGGGGGATGGCAAGATATCGTAATTGTCAAAGCCGGGATGAATCAGATGGGCAAAGGGAAATGCTGGTGGATTTGTTTGTGCAAGCAGTTCAGATACCATAAGCTGCAAGCCCAATCCCAGCCACAAACAAGTTGAATAAATCGGTTTTAATCTCACTGCTTTTACCTTTGTTAATACTTAAAAGAAAATTTTTAAAGCATCGATACTTTTTCTGAAAGTGCCAGGCCTGCTTCATTCTTGATGCGAAGCATAAACACACCTGTTCCCACAGTTTCTCGAGTCAGCGTTAAACCAAATGGACCCGCTTTGCTTATGCTTGTCATTTGGGTGCCCTGCATTGTCCACGCTTCAACTACAAAAGAACCCGAAGTCGACATTTTCAATTCCACTCCATTGCGAATTTTGTGCAACGCGTACTGGAATGGCTTCACTTCATTACCACTAAGCATGCGCTTCAAGGAAACAACTTCCGCGGGACCATAGTTTGTCAGGGTGTAATCAGAATATTTGAACCAAAGGGTATCCCCGTTGAGCGCCTTAACCGTTGGATTCACAAAGATTCGAACGATGCGACCCATTTCTAAACCTGTGAGTGTTAAGGTTGCCTTTAGATTATCAGCTGAGAGCGTCACGCTGGTAATGGCATGCGTCAAGGGAAGCGAGTTTCTCCCTTGCCCATATCCTGGACCGGCTATATTTTTCCAGCTGGTTACAGTGTAACCGGCCGCAAGGGCAGCTGCCGCATTAACCGGCTCGGTAAACTGCACCTCCATTTTGGTATTGCTCATGGAACGCACAGCAAGAATTTCCAATACCGGCTTATTGTTGGGCACCAACTTATGCAGACCCGAATAGGCTTGTGCAGTATCCAAATATTTCCAACCACCACCACCACCACCGGTACATCCCACGATAAGCGTAGTGCTGTCCGGGGCCAAAATGATTCGATAAGGTCCTGCCTTAAACCCTGCGGTCACAAAGGTGAATGCGCCCTGCCAATGGCCTCTGACCTTTTCTAAGAAGATTCGATTGATAACGCCATTCGTCAAATCGGTAATAAACATTTGACCCGCATATTTGCCCTTAGGCATCAGGATAGCATCACCCATTGAATTGGTAATTTCATCATGTGGCCCCCAGACTGTGGGAGGACTTTCAGGTTGTCCCGTTCTCCGCATGGGAGCCGTTGGTCCATCAAACCCGTACCAATTTCCTTTTTCCATACAAATAAACTTATCGGAGGGTTCCCAGTCACCTTGATTGTCGGTCGTGCAAATAGTTCCATCTGGCCCGAGTGATGTCCCGCCCGTATTGCGCATGCCGTAGACCATAAATTCATGCGTCTTGGTGGTGGGATCATACTGTACCCAGCTCCCGTGTCTTTCTGGGTTCGAGTCGATATAATTTCCATAATCATGGAATCCACCCAAGGTCCAATTGAATTTACCTTGATAATAAATAAGTCCCATGGAAAACCAGTGCCCGTAATTTTGAAACGCGACTGCATTGGCTTTGTCATATTCAACTGAGTAGGTCCAGTTCGCCCCATTGGGTGTGAACTTTCCCAGTCGATCTTTTTCGACGACATAGATTGATCCATTGACAATGGTCATCCCAAGTGGTTCGCGCAAGGAAGTTGGGAGAGTGGTTACAGTTATTCCAGCCCGTGTTGTTGCAGTTAAAACTCCGGATAAAATAAATGCTTGCCCGTTTCTACCATTTGAACCCGTTTTACTTGTCCAGGTAGTCGTGACCATTCGGCCATCCGGCAACAGGGCAATGGCACCAATCGGATTTACCCCATCTTTATCCACAACCCAAGTGGGCGGCAAAATGTCATA
>JAYSRH010000429.1:0-2871 GCA_043721115.1 Fibrobacteria bacterium
TTGTACTTTTCATTCTTCGAAAACCATACTTCGTAATCCTTCCATTTAAGGATGGCCTGTTGACGATAATACACTTGCTTGTCCGGATTGGTAGCATGCTTATACAAGCGGGTCCAAGCTAAGGCCCAAAAATATTTTGTCCTTTGCATCACATCATCGAATACCGCCGGCTCGATGAAACTCTGGTCCCGAATCACGGCCTCAAACGCTTGGTGGGCCTTGGCGTATTGCTTCATTTCGACGTAACAGATGCCAATATTCATATTGGCGAGAGGATAATATTTTTCAAATTCGAGGACGTTTAAAAATGCTGAGACAGCCTCGCTCATGTGACCGACTTTCAACATGGAAAGGCCTTTTAGGAAGTTGGCTTGGACATACTCGTCCCTCTCAATTCCACCCCTTTTCTTGGAGGTTGGTTTCCCAAGCGCGGAAAACGAACGAATGGCATTGACATAATCCTGTTGACGATAGGCTGCAACACCTTCTTTAAAACTGGCTGACCCACCCGTAGCTGTTTCCGAGTTCCCTTTATCCACGTCGGGTAAAGCCTTCCCAACAGGAGCCGTAACCATAGCCAATCGGACATCCTCGCTTGGACTGGTCTTTGTCGTAGCTGGTAGGTCTTCAGGGGCGAACGCCTTTACTGTTGCTGGCGGCTCTTCCTTGACAGCTTTATGGACTTCTGCAACTGGTTTTTCAACGGGTACTGGTTTGACGGCAACGGGACTTGGTTTTTCCGGTTTTTGAATTTCTGGTTTTGGCTCTTCAGGTATGGATACCTGTTTTACGACTGGCCTTGGCTTCAAATGGTTCTTGGGATGTGTTTTGGCGACAACCGGCTTTGCGGGCGGTGGTTCTGGAACGGGTTCCGGCATCGCAACAGGCTTGGGTGTAGGCTCCACTACTTCGGGTGCTTTTACTGGCTCGGCAACTCCCGTGTCCTTTACTTGAGGGTTTGTCGAGTCGATAACCGCTTGGGCAGAATCACCAGCTGGTTCCTTGAATCCAGGTTCGACCTGGCTGTTTAATGCGTTTTTTATCCGTTCAGCATTTCGGTTTTTCTGGAGTTCCATCCAGCCCCAAACGATAAGGCCCAGCAGAATTATGGCCACAATGATTAGAACCGAAATAAACTGGTTCCGTTTTTTCCGTTGAGCGGAAACTTCCATGTATCTGAAATTCGTATCACTCATTTTCAATCCCTAGAAATATATTGATTTTGGTCGGTTCTGTAAGGTTACTTATTCGGGTCAGAAGGTGGATCCATCGGCAGTGGAAATTGGGTCGGACTCGTTTTTCCTGAACCTTTGGATTTGCCCAAATTCTCTACCCAATATGCAGCTATGCCACCACCCACACCTAAGACTCCCAAAGAAATCCAGAGTGCCTTGTTGGATTTTTCTTCCGCGATATTTGCAGTTGGATTCACCCCCGATTTTTCTTTACTAGATAGAGTATTGAAAAAAACTTTTTCGTAGTCCAGTAATTTGACCAAATCGTCAGAGGGCTGGGGAGGAAGTTCCAGCACCAAGGTTTTGTTAATGATGTCATACATAGCCAGTCGATAAATAAGGCTACTGCCATCGCGGTAAAGTCGGGAATAAAGCAAGTTGGAAACACCGAGTTTCTGACCTAATCCGATCATGTTTTCCAATGACGGGACAACGGAATACCTATTGATTTCCAGCGCAGTCAATAATTCGGTCAATTCAGTTGGACTCATCAGGTCAAAACGCGGATTACCGTAAATTCTGGTGCATACGCGTTCAAAAAACGCTCTCGATTGAAGGGAATTCTCACTCAAATCTATTATGGCCAGTGAGCTTCCATGTTTATTCTTATCCAAATCAGGAGTTAATTTGGCAAATTCAGAAACGGCCGAAACGAAACGCTTGTCCATATTTCGAATTTGTTCATTATCGGAAGAGCCTTCAGTGGCCAAAACCTTAGTCCACACAATCTTGGCTGTTGGGATATGCAGTAGTTTTAAACTGACGGCGCGAATGGAACCCAATGGAGATGCTGTGCCAAACATGACATATTCTGCTTGAACGATGCTGCCAATATCAAAACTGCATTGTGGATTATTGCATGGCTGACGAGGATTAATATTGAATTCAGTGAGATGCTTGGCAACGGTATCCCTATGCAAAACCGTCCACTTCCCTATCGCCGACAAATCCTTCCGGAGCATTTCCGAAATTTCTGGCCGTTGTTGGTTGTCAGTAAGGTCAACGAGGTCGAGTACGGCAATTCGACCAGCGGCTCGAACGCTATCGGGTTTTGGAGGTATCGCATGGCCTAGGCCCACAATCGAAACCAAAAATAGGAGCGTTGAAGAAAGATTCATATGCTTAAAATAGCCAAAGAGCGGAAAAATAAATCCCGTATATCAAGAAAGTGAAATGAATTCTTTGCATGTCAGCAAATTTGTCGTGTCCGTCGGCCGAATCTGGGTCAGCGGAGTGTAATGGATTGAAAATCCCAGTGCTTTTTTTAACTTCAGCCATGTTGGCGACATACCCAAGTGGTAAGGGAGAGCTCTGCAAAAGCTTTATTCAGCGGTTCGAATCCGCTTGTCGCCTCCATTTTTCCCCCGTCCCCGCCTCGTCCTGGCCCATTCGGATTTATACTTATTTTGATTTGAAATCAACTTTCACATCGACGGACTCTTCCGGCAACACATTTACGGACATTTCTTTAGTCCGTTTACCATTTGAAACCTTGATAACCCGAGTCCCAGCTTCCAGGCGATTGATAGTCAAGACTCCACCGCGCGTCGAGCCTACATCCTCGCCATCTACCGTAACTTTGCAATTGCAATTCATGGGTACAGTCGTTAATACAACGGATCCATAAGGCATCAAA
>JAYSRH010000430.1:0-2867 GCA_043721115.1 Fibrobacteria bacterium
TAACACCATTTCCACAACCGATATCCAGGACTGTTTTCGGTTTTTTTCTTAAGGTGATATTTAAAAGGTGACCAAAAATATCCATAAACCGATTTTTAACCAGCAAATCATATCCAGTAAAGGACCCGCCGAACTCGCGTGTGTTTGAAAATGTTTTATAGAAGGTTTTATGATCCTCTATGGCTTTTCCAGCATTGTACTGCTTATAATAATTATAGGTTATGAACAATTTAGCTCCCGTCTTTCGCCAAAACACATACACAATAGTCACCCAGTTTTTCGAATCGGTTCCCAATTAGCATTTTCTGTAAGAATTCTTCCATCGAACAAATTTTACGGTAAAATGGGAAAAAACTGTTCCTCCGGTGAACAAATTTTTCACGAAAAAGGAAATATGTGAGCAAATCGATCACATATAAATTTGTCCACTCTGTATAAAATGTTTTCATCTGAAACCCAACCCGCCCGGCAGCAATGGACAGGGATTTCTTGTTAAATACATTCAGGTCTGCCTTCCACAGAATATGACAATGTCGCCCTTTATAAATCTTCATGGCCATGGAATCAGAATGCGGAGTATTGATATAGAGAATGCCGCCTGGCTTGAGTAAGCGCTTAGCTTCCTTGAATAGAGTTAGAGGGTGCTTTAAGCCGTATAGTAATTGATTAAATGTGATTACATCATAAAGCACGTCGGTGGGCAAATCCTCAATCGGACAGGTGTGCACCGTAAAACCTTTTGCTCTGGCAATTCCTGCTGTCCGGTCGTTAATCTCCAGACCTTCAACCGTATAGAAATGAGATGCATCCTGTAAAAAGTCGCCATTGGAACACCCAACATCCAGTAGACGGCCTTGAGCTTTAATTGGAATAATGTCTCTCAAAATCCGGTGCCTGAGAGGGTCCGGCTTCGGACGCGTATTGACCAAAGACTTAGATACAACCAAGGACCAATACTCCTTGTTTTCAGGATCGTCGTCCGTAAACCCTCCACTGACCAATTCGTCGTTTAAGCAAGGATTCATATAAAGTAATGAGCAGTTCGAGCACTTTGTGTATGTGAAACAACCATTGGTAATCGTTCCTTCTCCATTAGAGTTGCCACATACCGGGCAATTCCTGATCACCAAAGAAAATCCCGGATGTTTCTGATCCTCAATGACAATCGCCGCAGCAGCTTTGCGATCCGCATCCAGTAAGACTCTAAATTGACTGTCCAGCTCCCTTTCGCTTTGCTTCATCGAAATGGACTCTCCAAGATTTGAACAACACGATCGGCTGCCCCCTGATGCTTACCGAATTTTTCCTGTTTTTGCAAATGTTTGGCGTGCTTGGATGCCGATGCCAATCCGATTAAAACCTCAGCTAATTTTTTTGCACTTCGAATGGTTGGAATCAATTTTCTTTTCGCAATGATACAGGAGTTTTCCACACTGCCTGGTTTTCCCGGAGCATAGCATATAGCCGGAACGCCACAGAGAGCCGCTTTGACTAAAACAATTGTACCCATTCCCACGGCCACGTCGCAATTTATCAATGCGCTGAGTGCGTTGGTTTTATCGGGAAGAATGGCAACGCCATTTGGTAGTTTTCCGATTTTTCCCAGGAAGGAAACGCGGGATTCCTTTGGATGGAGTTTGATGTCCAGCCTGACCTGTCTTTTCAATTCTTTTACTAATTGGGGTATAAGGCCAATTATATCTTTGGCCACGCCGAACTCATCATACCCAAGCGAAGATCCCCAGAAATCTCGAATGGGTTGGCTGAAATGGCAGATTCGCAAGACTTGCTTTCCAGATCCATTGCCTTTTTTCTTACGAATAATGGCACCGACTGATTCCAATCCTGGATGACCTGTAACTACTAGGATTTTTTTTGGAAATCCATCCGCAACCATGTCTTTGAGGGCTCCTCGGTCCATGACAGCAATTCGGTTAGGAAGGTCAACTATTTTTCCATTGACCGGATCTCGAAAACGCATGGCATAGTTTTGCCAACTGTCCATTATTGCCACTATAGGAATTGCTTTACTATTGGCCCAACGGCGCAGGCGCATTTCAGTTGGATCTTTTTCCGGTAGACTTGAAGCTGAAATCAGCATCGCACTTGGATTCCATTCGCCGCATTTTTTTTCGATGGCTTCCCAACTCCATGTGGAACAATCAGTCGGCCTCGACCCTTGTTCGCGAAAGAAAGGGACGGCCAATTTTTTGGCCAATACTTTAGAGTCCCATTCCTTTGGAAACCATGCGAGAACGGGAGCTACCGCTTCTGCCCCCCCGGGGTCACCGGAATAAACGAGGACGCGCATTTTAGGGCGATGATTCATCAATTCAATTTTAGATTTCATGGACATGTGCCGCAATTTTGGAGAAGGCATCGGCTATATCGTCCATATCTGCTGTTGTCAAGGGCGGATAAATGAGGTGGAGCACAACCATCTCTTCATTGTATAGGCGCTCGACAACCGGAGAGGATTCCGGCCCATATGCTATTGACGCACGGGAATGTGGGGAGGAAAATGGCATTCCCTTTGGAAAAAGTTTTTTTTGTTGGAACACGGGCTCGTAGTACAGAGGCTTGACATAACCACCTGTGAAGCGGAAAGCGGGTATGCCTTCGGCGTTCAAGGCTTCCAAAAAGCGTTCCCGACTCACGCCAACCTTGACTGCATCGTAACGCACAGGAAAAAGGTAATAGACATGATCACAGCCAGGACGCACAGCAGGCGGTGTAATTCCGGGAATTTTGGAGAGTTTGTTGGAAAGGTATTCACACAATTCGCGACGCTGGGCATTGAGTTGATCCAGTTTTTTCATTTGTTCTACTGCGATAGCAGCTTCTATTTCACCTAGACGGTAATTTTG
>JAYSRH010000431.1:0-2865 GCA_043721115.1 Fibrobacteria bacterium
GATCGTTGGGGAAAGCCCGTCACTATTTTAGAATGCGGATGGGCTTCTGCCATCATAGCCGCTCAGACTATGACAGCCAAGGCCGACAGACAAAAAAAATGTTACCTCGTTTGGCGATGGCGATGTCTAATTCGCAAAGGGGCCGATGGTCCCTGCTTATTCAATCACCAAAGGGATAGATCATGATTATATCGATGCAGGGAAACTGGAAAGTGACAGTTAAATCGAAAAGTGCTTCCTACGATCAGCGCTTCCTAGTGAGTGGGGCAGTTTCAGGAAACGGCAGTTATGCCGGAACTGTCGGAGTTTCGGCCACCGTGGTCGGCAATCAATGGTCCATCGCCATCCAGAACAATCCCGGTACCGGCTTCCGGGTTTCCAAGACCCAAATCAAATTTCCCCATAGGGTGGGTACCGAATATGTTTTTGACATTGGATCTGAGGATGGCGCTGACGGTGATTTCAATGACCTGGTTTTAACTTGCAGCACAGTGGCCACCATCAATGACTTCATGATTTATGGCAACGTGTCGCTTTACAGTGGCCGATGCCTTTTCAATCCTTGCCGAAAACGTCCTTATGTAATCGATACGTATCCGGGGTTGTTGGATGCCATGTTGAATCCGAAGCTCAAGGATCTTATTACCAAATTGTACCCCGAGCGAGTTCCGCATTTCCCATTTCCTCCCGAGCCCGATCCCGGACCTTTCAAACCCATCGTACTCGACCTATTTGGCGAAGCGACACTTCCCAAAACCCAGTTGGTATACCAGCGCAAGGAAGCCATTGATTCCAAATCCGCGCCTAAGGCTAGAGCCGAATTGAGTGCGATTGCAGGGGGCAAACCTTTTAATGAATTTAATCTGCTAAAATCTGCGGCCGTTAAATCCACCTCGGCTTTTTCCACCAACGAAACCATGTCCATAAGTGAAAACATTTTTACCAATCGGCCAGACATCGCCAAGGCTATAGATGGACTCTACTTTGGATGTCAAACGGAACCGGCTGAAAATATCACCCTAACTTTTGAGGAGTATGATCGCACTGGAGCGGAGTTGGCCGGGGGCGCATATTCGGGCACGGGCAACCGACAATTGTTGGGCGATACCGTAACGGATATGTTCGGCAATTATATCTTCCGCTTTGCATTTGATTTGGAAGTTCCGGGACTGGCTGATGCCGGCGATATCGCTTTCGGTGAAAATGTGGATGTCATTATTTATCCGGATATCATTGTAAAAGTCACCGGTTTCGCGCCCTATGCGGTTTTGTATGAAAGCGCGCCTTATTATAATATTCCCAACTTAAAGCGCATCAATTTGTGTTTGCCAAAATCCACCGTCCGGTCCACTGCCGCATGTTTCAACGGCAATCTGGTCGGCAGCTTGGGCGATGTCTTTATCGGTGGCAATCAGAACACTTTTGGTTCTGAATCAGCGGTGGCGCTCACCCGCTCGGGCTATAGCAATGACTTGGATTCCACCGGGCGGATATCCGTCAATAACACCATGGCCCAATTCAAAATACAGTGTGCGGCTTGGGAGGGTGTCATTGATATGCGCGGCTGTATGTATGACACGTCGAAACCCGCTGACCAAAACCCCGCCAAATGGTATACCATCCGTATTAAACGTGCCGGAACCTCCAATTGGACCTTTGTCAGTCAGAATTATAAGCACCCTAAATTTTCCAATCGCAATTTGCCTAATTATATCGGCGATGACGTTGGTCCTTTTACCGTGCCCTTACATGTAGATGGTGGTGCCGTGGCCAATGTGGCTGCGTACAAAAACATTCAGCATGAAATCAATGCTGAAGGGATTGATTGGGAGTTCGCCAATTCCGATCGGTACATGCAGTTGTACACCACCTTGTTTGATATGGTGGCGGGTGTCGTTTCTCCTGGCACCTTTCTGGTCAAAATTGACTGCTATGATGTTGCTGGTAATCGTGTGCCCAACCTTTCCGATATGATTCCGCTTTATATCCACAATGTTCCCTTGAACTTTGGACTGGTGGGTCCGGTATTTGCCAATCCTGCCATTGTGAATGCGGGTTGCGGCTTGTATCGCTTAACAGATGGACAAATGAACGATCCTTTGAATCTGTCCTTTATGGCCAATGATCCCTACGGTTTCGTGGATTTATTTGCATTGACAATGGGACGCTGTCCGGAGCCGATGCTGGCTTTGCAAATCAACTCACATAAACCACCATTGGCAAATACCACATCCCTGATTACAACGATGTCCTCCGGTTCCGCACCGCTCAATACCTTTGCCAATAATTGCCCCGGGTACACGGGCACGCTAGCGGCGTTTTCTTCTCCCGGGATGATAAACGTGGAGTTCCAGCCTGGGGCTTCGGAGACGGGATGGATCCGAGGTGCCGAGTACTATACCGTGCTCAGCTTTACACTGAGCGCCTATAAACGGGTGACCAATGGATACAACGATGGCCGCAGCGGACAGTACCTTACCAGTTCCAGCGTTGCCATGGAAAGGTTGTCGCCATAATCCGGACATCCTTCCTGGAATTGTTAGTCGCTACACTTGCCGTGTGGCGGCTGGCCCATCTTTTTTCACAGGAAGATGGGCCTTTTGATTGGATATTCAAATTAAGGAAAGTGCTTGGGCAAGGTTTTTTGGGAAGCTTGATGGATTGTTTTTACTGTCTCAGTATTTGGATAGCGATTCCTTTTGCCGTCTATTTGGGCGGCAATTACTTAGAAATGGGAATGTTAGGCCTGGCATTGTCTGGCGGCGCCAGCTTGCTTTTCAAAGCGACGGAAAAAAAATAAACAGGGGGAGAAAATCGGTATGGGTTGTTGCGGAAATAAACGAGGTCAATGGTCGGCGGGCAATG
>JAYSRH010000432.1:0-21379 GCA_043721115.1 Fibrobacteria bacterium
CAAAATTGGGAATCGCAATGCCGATCATGGCCATGGCCATGATGAAACTTTCAAACCAACGCCCGCGGAAAAGTGCGGAAATAAGACCCCAGGCTAGACCCGCGACCATAGCTAAAAGCAAAGCGTAACCGCCAAGTGTCATGGATACCGGCAAGGCTTCGGCAATGATTTCCAGTACTGAGCGGTCGCGATGGGAATAGGAATAACGGAAATCCCCATGCAGAAAAATACCTGTCATGTACTGACGATAAGTAAAGTCGTATTTGCGATGCAGTTCCGCGAGGATGGCGGGGGAAGGGCTCTTTTCGGTTTCAAACGGTTTGCCAGGCGCAGATTTCATGATCGCGTAAGAAAGGCTGATGATGACCACCAGCGTGAAAATATTCAGGGCGACACGAATGCCGATGCGTTTGAAAAAATCAAGGCGCAAGGTACACGTCTTTCCAAGAATACATGCCTAAAGAATTTGGAATGGCATTCTTTATGGCCGGACTCCGCAACTCCGTCAGGGCATAATAGTAGATGGGAATGATAGGCATATCTTCCATTAGGATTTTTTCGCATTCCCGTAATTTATCCAGTCTCAGTTTGGGGGCGGAAATTTTCCAGCTCGCCTTGATTCCTTCGTCATAAACTGGGTTCGCATATCCGGTGCGATTATTGGCATTGTCGCTGGTATAAAGTTCCAGAAAGGAGATGGGATCAGGGAAATCGCCAATCCAAGAAGCCCGGGCCACGGACGGATAGTCCAGATTTTTGGTATTCTGGAGGTATACCTTCCATTCATAGTTCACAACTTCGGCATCCAAACCCAGGTTCTCTTTCCACATTTGTCGCACCACCTCGGCATTATCTCGATGTGATTCGGCCGTATTGAAAAGGATTTGCAAGTGGGGTGGTGGTTTACCGGGGCCATAACCGGATTTAGCAAGACATTCTTTGGCTTTGGCAGGGTTGAAAAGTTCCATACCTAATTCCGGGTAGCTGGCAGTTGGTGGGACAAAGCTGGTGGCTGGACGATAAATGTCTTTCTGCACCCGGGCAACAATTTTTTTCCTGTCGATTGCATAAGACAGAGCTTTACGCAATTCCCTGGAATCGTAACCGGGACTCTTGCAGTTTATTATGTAAAAGTACGTTCCGAAAAGCGTGGGATTAAAAAACTCGGGCAATTTTTTGGCAGCCTCGAGTTTGCTGGGTGGCACGCTGAAAATCCAATCGACTTCTTTCGCCAAGAACATGTTATACCCCGTCAACTGGTCTTCGACCGGTTTGAAAATAATTCGCTCTTGATGGACATTCGCGGCGTCCCAGTATAGGGGATTCTTTACCACTTCCAGCGCGACATTCCGCTGCCAGGATTTCAGTAGGAAAGGCCCATTGCATGTGATATGCGTAGGGTCCGTCCACTTTTCTTGATACTTGTCGATTGTATCAATGGGAACCGGAAAGAAAGGCTCGAATGCACAAAGATCCAGGAAAAAGGCCACGGGATCTTCCAGTTCCACTTTAAAAGTGGAATCATCAGGTGCGGACACACCTAGTGAATCAACGGGTAGTTTTTTTTCGCGAACAAGTGTCCCATTCCGGATGATTTTGAGTAGAGAGGAATACTCACTGGCAGTTGATGGGTTTATGAACCGACGCCAAGAACGGAGAAAGTCACGGGAGGTTAAGGGTTGTCCATTGCTCCAAGTGAGGGGGCGAAGGTGGAAAGTATAGAATTTACCGTCCATTGAGATTTCCCAGGTACGGGCCGCACCTGGCCGCACCTCTGCACTATGGAGGCCACGCAAGACCAAACCTTCGAAGATAGCGCCTACCACTCGGAGCTCAGGCTGTCCAGTGACTATATGAAGATCAAGGGAAGCGGGCTCGGCGCTGTTTGCCACAACAAGTGGACGGCTAGTGGGGGAGACTTTTTTTTCGCATCCCCAGAGGACCGTTAGACTAAGAAAAAGGATGAGTAGGCGATGACATGGCTGCATTTTTATATCTTTTCCCTAATGATTGGCACGCTTAAAAACCGAAGTCGGGTGTACGCGATTTAGATTTTTCCTTAGGTTTATTTAATCAATTCAGAACAGATAGAGTAGAAAAAAAAGAAATTTTTGCTGACTACTACAGGGCAGGTCACCTTGGTACATTTTCAACTTCACCAAATCCAATTTCAAAAAGCTACTTTATTGCGGAAACCATTTGACTTGTAATGGTCTTGAGGATAACTTGCAGATGGACGAGGATGCCCGCCTGCAATTTCATGCGGTGGAATCAATTTTTGGGTAACAAATAGGGACATACACTATGCAAAGATTTTTGTACGCGGCACTTGTGTGCGGCAGCCTATGGGGCCTGGGTTCGGTTGAAGCCAAAACGGTTCGCGTTCCCGGTGACTTTCGGTCCATCAATGCCGGTTTGACCAGTGCCGATTACGGTGACAGTGTTTTGGTGTCGCCAGGCCGGTATTATGAAAACGTGACCCTGGTACAAGGTGTCATTTTAATGGGAACAGATCAGCTGAAGTGCATTATCGACGGCATGCGCCGAGGTCCTACCGTTTATGCGGTGACCGGTTCAGAAATCGGTCGATTTACCATCACCAACGGTATCGATGGCATCCTTTGCGAAAATTCCTCGCCATACATTCATCACAATTGGATTTTGGACAACCAAGGGGCCGGTATCGGTGCCTTTATATCGCTGCCCCAAATCTACGACAATGTCATCTATGGAAACCGATGGTCCGGGATACTCGCCTGGGGTGCCAAATCTTTGGATACTCGTATCGAGAATAACGTCCTAATCCGTAATGGATACAGTGGCTTCACGCTCAAAGGACCTTGCCGTATCGTCATTCGAAATAATATTGTGATGGAAAATTTTGAATATGGAATTTATTCCGATCCAGCTTCGGGTCAATCACAGATCGTTTACAACAATATTTTCAAAAATGTCATTCCTTTCAATCGTTACACCAAAATCAATAAAACCAACGTCTCCCATGATCCTATGTTCCTTAGCCCCAGTCTGGCGGCACCGAACTATTTTGTCGCCGCGAAATCTCCGATGGTACGACGTGGTTATGGTCAGGTTGATATCGGCCTCATCGCAAAAGATCAGGTCGTTTCCGTGGATGGTGATAGGGACAATGATGGAATCCTTGATTCCAAGGATGTTTGCCCCGACCTGGCTGAAGATCAAGATGGATTTCAGGATGAGGATGGATGTCCAGATTTTGATAATGATAATGATGGTATACAAGACAGCAAGGACAGATGCGTCAATGATCCTGAAGATAAGGATGGCTTCGAGGATCAGGATGGATGCCCGGATCCGGATAATGACAAAGACGGTATTCCGGATAGCCGGGACAATTGCCCCGATGTCGCTGGTGATGCCGGACATAATGGATGCCCTTTTAAAGCGCCTGCAAAAATTGAAGATAACTTCATACTTGAAGGTGTAAATTTCAGAACCGGTAGTGCTGAAATTACCGAGGACTCCTACTCCAAATTGGATGAGGTCTATGAACAGCTGGCCAAGTACAACGACCGAAAATTCGAAATCGCAGGACATACCGATAATGCCGGCACGGATCGGATTAACATTAAGCTGTCGTTGGATCGGGCAAATTCCGTACGAGATTATCTCATAAACCGTGGGATTGAAGGCAGTCGTCTGGTTGGTAAGGGATATGGGTCTTCGCGACCAAAGGCCGACAATAAAACCGCTGAAGGTCGAAGCGTCAATCGGCGCATCGAGTTCTACAGGATTAAGAAATGAACAAGGGAGTGGCAACTTTGCATCACAGATTAGTAATCCTATCGAGCCTTGCCTGTGCCGCCATTACTTTGGCCGGAACAAGTCCATATAAACCCCATGCCTATCAGCAGAACGACTGGTTCGCTGAATATGGTGACAATACTGCCATCTACGTGAATCCGGCTTCTATCGCCGAGAATGATCAGATCGAGGTGGCAGTTGGTTTATTCCAAACTATTTCCGGCAAGGCCGGACAGGAATTCATTAGCGCCGTTCATCCTTTCGACTATAATCATTCTTTAGGCCTTTCCGTATTTGAAAACGGTTCCGCCATCGATGGCAGTCATTCCGTCTATTTGGAAAACGCATACTCTCTGGCCTATGCCTATCGCATGCCGTGGTTCTTTCCCAATGGTCTTTCCAATAAGCTTGCCTTAGGTGTGAATGCCACTTTGATTCAATTCAATGCCTTTAATATTAAAAGGAGCTTAGGGTACGGTGGCGATGTTGGTTTGAGCTATAATCCTTTCAGTACCTCCCGCTGGGGCCATTTGCAACTGGGGGTTTCGTTGCAAAATGCACTGCAACCCACGGTAGAGACGGAAGACGGGAAATACAAAATACCAGCAAATATCAACACCTCCTTTTTCTGGAGAGGATTCAATCATAGGTTGGAGTTGGCTGGATCCGTCAGCATTATTGATTTTGTCCATGACACAAAGGAAGGCATAAGCGGTGGAAAGGAAATAGTACCCACCGCACGCGCGACATACTATCTCAGCCCGTTGCTTGGTATTAAGGTCAAGTATACGAAACTCGGATATCCAGTTGTCGGAGCGACAGTAAATGTCAAACGCGTAAACCTCTTCCGCTATTTGCAACTTGATTTGGATATGTCCCATGATGCCTTAGGTGAGGACCAAGGTCGGGGATTTATTTGGAATTTCAAGGCAATTACCCGCGTGGGCCCCACACGTGAAGAACGCATAGGTGAAGCCCGGTATCGCCGCCTTAAAATTGAACCTGAAGATGCCTATCGCGAAGCAATGCGATTGTATTTGGCACGAAAATTCCTGTTAGCCTCCTATGCCTTCGGCAAAGTTATTACCAAATATCCATCTTTCCACTTGGTCGACCAGGCTGCTTTTTATAAAGGCAAATCCTTTGAAAATCTTCGCATGCACCAGGCGGCGCGTGACGTATACGCAGATGCCCTTAAACGGTATTCCGATTCGGATCAAAGACCAAAGTATATGTTTCAACTCATGAATATCGACTACAAGGAAGGCAAGTTTGATGAAGCCACCCGCCGGTATCAAGAGATAACCAATTTGTATCCGGAGTCCGATGTCAAATCGGATGCCGATTATGTGATGGGTCAAATGCGGTATATTCAAAAAGATTATCACGGCGCGATATCGCTTTTGTCACCAATTCTGCCTGGAAATTCCAATTTCATTTATGCCCGCTTCACTCTCGGCATGTCCTATGTCAATATCAAGAAGCCCAAGGAAGCGGAAGCTGCTTTTCAAGATATCATGGAAAGCAAACCCTCCAATTCGTCTGAGCAGGAAATGAAAGAAGTGACTGCAGTAAAACTCGGCCATCTCAATTTTGGAAAAGAGCCTCCACAACTCGTAAAAGCAGCTGAATTTTATGGTTCGGTTTCCCCCTCAAGTTCTAAATACGATGAGGCATTACTTGGTTTAGCTTGGTCTTTCATCAAGGTGCAAAGATTTAAAGAAGCGCAAGGTTATGCTGTAGACATCATTACAAAAACTCCAAACAGCATGCTGGTTCCGGAGGCCCATCTTCTGCTGGGTTATTGCGCCTATTTTGACAAGGATTATGACAAGTCTATCAAGGAGTTTGATGTCGCTGTCCAGTTGGCCGAAAAGAAAGCCATAGCTGCATCTGACATTCAGGCCAAGAAGGCAGAAAACATGGCGAACAGTGGGGATTTCCAAACTGTTCAACGCGAAGCGCTCTTACTTTCCAACCAATTGCCTACTCCACGCGTTCTCGAAAAACGCGATGAACTTCGGCCTAAATTTGAGGAAATCCATAAGAAAATTGAGTCTTATCTTGAATTCCTACGCGAGGTTGAACAAATCGAGAAATTCCTTGCAAATAAAGATCGCATTATAAAGGATGCCAAGTTTACCAAGGCCACAGTTATCAATATCAAGGGTAATTCAAGTGAAAAACGCGGGCCTTCCCAGCAAGAGCTTGAAAACCTGGACGTGAAGTAGAAGCCACTCTGGCATTCAAGAGCTAAACATGGAGACCTTCGTGCTAAAATCGAAAACTGTCCTGAAACTAGCTTTGACAGGGGCATTTGCCTTACTGGCCACGTCGCATATTTATGCCGATGGCAAGTTGAATGAACTTAAAAAGCGAAAGATGGACCTCGATCAAGCTGCAGCCAAGTGCGATGCTATGACCGATGAAGCCAACCGAGCCGCGTGTAATGTTAAGCGCCAAAAAAAGGTGGAAGAGTACCGACAGGATCTCAGCCACTATAAGGCCGACTTGGCCATGGAACAATCCAAGGCGTCACAAAAACAAGTAAAGGATAATCCGGAAGATTTCGGGAATAAAATCTCAAATCGCCAGCAGAGCATCAAAGAGTTTCAGGATTATGTCAACAGCTGCACTGAAAAAACGGACCGATGTGCATCCGCACTTTTTCAGGTCGCTAACCTTACCTACCAGAATGAAGAAGATTCATTCTTACTGATACAATCGAAATTCGAAAAGGATATTGCGTATTGGGAAGACCATGATAAGCGCGGTTCTGAGCCTAAAGCACCCCATAGAGATCATAAAAAATCTGTTGGCTATTTTGAAAAGTTCCTAAAGGAATATCCAAACCATCGACAGGTCCCGGAAGCCTTGGTACGAACCGCCTTTATTGCTGATATGCTTGGAAATGAAGATCGCGCATACGAATACCTTAATTTGATGGTAACGCGCTATCCGGATCATCCATTGAATATTCAAGCAAGGCTGCGATTAGGCGAATACTGGCTTCTGAAGCGAAAATATGCGAAGGCAATTGAACAATATGAAAAAGTACCGCTGGATTATCCGGGTAATGAGAGTGGCTTGGCTCTTTATCACCGTGCTGAAGCGTACTATAATCTTGCCGATTTTGAAAACGCTGCAAAATGGTATTTTGAATACGTCAGTCGTGCCGATGCTGGTAAAATGAAGGGTGACCTCCGTGATGAGGCTATGTCCTTCATGGGTGCAAGTTGGGCGGATTTGGATAATGGTTTTGAAGTTGCGGAAAAGTTTCTCAGTTCTAAAGGAAACCCCAGCTGGGAAAAGGATGTTTACTTTGAAATTGGAATGAAAAACAAGGGTCACGATCGCTTGGATGAAGCAGTCAAAGCTTTCAAGTTTTTGCTAGAAAAGGATCCAACCTACCCGAAGGCACCTATAGCCGATTTGAATATTGTTGAAATTCTAGTCCTTCAAAAAAAAGCTGAGCCTGCGCAGGAAGCGCGGATGGAATTGGTTAAGCGCTACGAGAGCGGTTCCGATTGGTCGCGTAAAAATTCCGGTAATTCTACCGCAACGGCTGAAGCCCAGGCTGCCATTAAGCAGGCCATGTATCACATTCCAGTATACTATCATCAAAAAGGGGATGAAGGTAAAGGGGATCCAGACATGCTCAGGAAGGCGGAGGAACATTACCGTAATTACCTCAGCCGTTATAACAACGAAAACTCTTGGGACGTTTACCAAGTGCATCAGAATATTGCGGTTCTCTATAATAAGCTAAAAGAGTTCAAAAAATCTTCGATTGAATGGCAATGGTGCGCCTCGGCCAATACTGATCGATTTGGAAAATTGCCTGCCGATAAAAAAGATGTGGTTACCAAGGCCGACGCAGCCTACAATGCCGTTCTTATGATGGACGAGTATCGTAAGGAAGCCATAAAAGGATTAAAGGACGATAAGGTCGCTGCTTTTAACACACAGGAAACGCGTGATTATTTTTCTGCGGTTAACAAATATATGGCATCGTTCGGGAACTCTAATTCGGCGCCGGAACTCGCATACAATGCTGCCTTCATAGAATACGAAGCAAAACAATATACGGCAGCCATCAAAAGTTTAACTCAGTTGGTTGAAAAGTTTCCAAAACATGAACATACGATATTGATTCGTCGCGCCCTGGCGCAAAGTTTACTGGAAAACGGCCAATATGATTTAGCAGAAAAACAGTTCACCGTACTAAAATCAAATGTCTGCCCTTCCGGAAAGGAATGTGCGGAAATTAAAAAGGCCCTTGCATCTACCGTATTCAAACAGGCCGATAGCAAAGCGAAGACCGGGGATCATGCGGGCTCTGCAACTAAATATTTACAACTCGCTAGGGATTTCCGCGATGTCGACATTGCAGACAAGGCCCTTTTTGAGGCCGGTGTCAATTATGATTCCGCAGGCAATTTGGATGAAGCGGTACGCACCTTACTCCGTATCCACGCTGAATATCCAAAGTCCGAACTACGCATCAAATCCATTCTGAGGGCTGCGTCAATGTATATGGCCAAGTCCAAGTTCCGTCAAGCCGCTGAAACGTTTTTACTCATTCAGAGAAACTATCCGGATGATTCACTTGGTTTCCAATCTATTGCATGGGCGGCTGATGCCTACGAAAAGGTACCCGATGCCCATCATGCTGGACAGACCTATGAATCTGCCTTTCGACTCTATCCGAATAATGTAAAGACTCCAGTTTATCTTTATAATGCAGGCCAATTGTATGAAAACGGAAAGGAATATGGTGACGCCATTGCCGTTTACAAACTTATTGGAGATAAATTTTCCAAAAGTTCGTACGCCGTTGAGGCTGTATTTTCCGTGGCACTTCTATATGAGAAGAAAGGGGATTTCGCAAAAGCTGCGAATGCCTACGAAGATTTCATGAAGGCTTTCGAGGGTGACAAGAACAAGGTGATACGGGCCCACTTGGGTGCCGGTATCAATTACGAATCTCTCGACAAAGAAGATAAAGCGATTGAACATTACACTAAAGTCCTTGCTATTCAGAAAAAAGATGGAGAAGTGGCTGCCATTTCGCCTTCAATTGCAGCTGAAGCTGCATATCGAGCCGGTGATATTTATCATCGTAGAATTAAAAAAACGCGCCTGGATGGGACAAAAGCTCAGAATGGAAAGCGCGCAACGGAAATGAACAAAAACCTGTTGCCAGCTATTCAATATTTTGCCAAGGCAGTGGAAATGTCCGAAGAAGAATGGACCCTGCGATCAACTATGCGTATGGGTGACTTGTTCTACGCTATTGCTTCTATTTCAGACAATGAACGGACTGCTGGGTTGTCTGCAGATGATCGGGTGCGTGCTATGTTGGAAAGCAAAGCTGGAATACCGGGTTACCTAGAAAAGGCTGTGGAACTTTATAAGAAAAATTTAGAAATTGCCAATAACCAGGGAATTGAAAGCCCATGGATCGACAGCTCTGGTATACGTTTGATGGAAGCCTATGCCTTTAAGGGCGGTGCCCTAGAAGAGGTTAGCGCACTTTTTCTTAAAGTGCCATTGCCGAAATCCGCCACTCAAGAAGATCGTGATCAATTTAAGCAAGCATCTGATGAAAGCAAGGAAAAGGCCAAAAACAATTATAAGGAAGCACTTATCGCCTCTCAAAATTATTACTTAGATAATGCGCCTCGTAAAAAAATCGTCGCCCGTCTGCGCGAACTTCAGGCGGACGCTCCTGAGTTAAACATTCAGGTTAGCCCGCGACCTAAGGCTGCGACACCTGTTTCGCAAGGCGCGTCCGACGGACAGACGAAGGAATAATTCTATACCCGGAATTCTTACTTGCTTCGTTTTTAGATAAAGCAGGGCGCCATTTGTTATGGCTATACTCCCTTTAACCGCGATAAGTATTTGCTTCAGCCCAGAAACTCTTTGTCTTAAGGACAGACGCTTTTGCGTAAAGTGGCTTTCCTTGAGGAATCCACTCACATCAGCGTTAAGCTCTCGTTTTCCTGCCTGAAAAATGGTTCGTAATGGACCATAAAACCCTTAAAAAATACTGAATAAATGCGCTGCGGAAAGTTATTTCTTGAGGTATCTTTCCTCAGGACGCAAAAGGCTAAACTGAGGTCTTTTGAATCGGTTCATGCAGTGATAACAGTTCATGCTGTTGTGCTGGGTGGCTGAGAACTGGCTGGAACCCATTAACGAATTTAAGAGAGAGGATATAAGATGGAACTGATTTTGAAAGGTTTTCAAGGCGAGGGCAAATTTTACATGTCGCTGATTATGATCCTGGGAATAATTTCCTTGGCTATCATCGCTGAGCGCTTCTATTACATCTACGTTAAATCCTCTGCTGGTCGCGCTAATTTCATGCGCAATATTGCACAGTTGTTACAAGGTGGACGTATTGCTGAAGCCGGACATTTGGCTGCAAGTCAGAATTTTCCATTGGCGAAAATTATCTCCGCTGTTTTGCAGAATAAAGCAAAAGGTCAGTCTGCAATCGAAAAAGCCGTAGACGAAGTCTACTTGACTGAAGCGCCTCGTATCAACCGTTATTTGAATTTGTTGCCAGCGTTTGCGAATATCGCGATGCTTTGCGGCCTTCTCGGCACCATCTTTGGTCTGATTATGGCCTTTGATGCGGTAGCCAATTTGCCTGCTGCTCAACGTCCCGCTGCTTTGGCCAATGGTATTTCCATTGTTATGGTGAATACTTGGTCTGGTCTTGCCACTGCAATTCCTATTCTGCTCTTCCATGGTTTGCTAGCCATGCAGTCCGAACGTTTACAGGAAGAGATGGAAGAAAAGGCTGTAAAGGTGATGAACCTCCTCTAAGATTTGGTTTGATGGGAACAGCAATGTTCCCGTCTCCATATCAGGAAGGCTAGGCAATGAAAAAAGCAAAAACAAAAAAACACAAGAACAAAGAGCTGGACCTTATTCCGGTCATGAACCTCTTTTCTATTCTCGTGGTTACGGTTATATCCATGGCTCAATTCGAGAAACTTGGTGTTCTTGAACTTTGGTTGCCGGAGCGTGGACCAGCCAACGCAGAACAGCAAAAGGTTGATATTGATGAAGGTCTGCTTAATCTTACTGTAGTTATCACTAACACAGGGGTAACCATTGGAGCAGCCGGCGGTTTTCAGCCGACTATTTACTATCAAGAAGAGGTTGAGTATCGTAGCCGTTCTGATCAGCACGTATTCCGAAAGGTTTGGGTGCCTGGCGAAGAGGTTAAGTCTCCAACAGATGGTAAATTGATGTCCCCGTATGAACGGGAAACTATCATGCTGAATTCGGTTGTGAAAAAGGACTCGGCGGATCCCGGTACATATCAATATGCAGCCATCGATGTTGAAGGCAATGCAATGATGGATACTGCTGGTCATTGGTATCCGACAATTCCTCCAACGGGAGCTTTGTACCGTGTAGTTGGTGATGAGACGATTAAGAAAATGGATCCTCGGTCGGCGTCATTCTGCAAGGTTGAAAAACTTTCTGCCTATCAGGAAGTTGCCAAAACCTTGGAATCGATCCATATGCTTTATAGTCAGCGGGATCCACTTCCTTCTGATGTAGATGATGTTGTCATTCTCGCGGATGAAAGCGTCATTTATGACAAGATCATTCAGATGATGGATGCGTGTAAAGCTGCCGGTTTTGACCGCGTTGCTCTTTCCTTAATTGGAGGTGCTGTCTAATGGCCCGTCGCAAAGTTAAAAGACAGCATGAAGCCGGTCTTATCATTACGTCACTTATTGACGTATTTGTAATCGTGTTGGTATTTTTGATGCGTACAGTGTCCTCTGAGGGCAATTTGATGACTTCGGCGGACAATCTTGTGTTGCCGATGTCTCAGCGGTCAAAATCACCTACGGAAGTTTCGCTTGCCATCATTGGTGATGAAAAAAATATTACTGTCGATGATAAAGTGTTGATCAATACCACTGATGTTCGAAAGCAGGATAGCCTTGTCGTTAAGCCCGTGCTTGATGTATTAATCAAAAAGCGTGATGAAGAACGTAAGGCCGAAGTGCTTGGTATTATCAAGGAGGCAACTGGTAAAGTGGTCGTCCAATTTGACAAGAATACTCCATACGATATCATCACGAAAATCATGGCTACCTGTGGCTATGCAGGCTATACCAACATAAAGTTCGCAGTTACCAAGAAAAATGAGGAGGGCTAGATGGCGCAAGACACGATGTCTCCGCAAGTAGGCGGAGGTAACGATCCCATTCTCGCAAAGATGGAAGTGGAATCTGATAAACGTCTTGCCAAGTTCTTGGGTGTATTTGCCATTATCGGTGCAGGTGTAATTGGTTATGCCTTGACTGTTGAAGTGGCGATACCCATGGCACTTTATTCTTCGACCAAGGACGATACATCCAAAGTTGTGATGAAATTGGCTGAAGTCGAGAAAAAGGAAGAAGATAAGAAGAAAAAGAATACTCCTCCTAAGCCTCGGAAAAAGTCCGGTGGCGGGGGTAAGCCACGTGGAAAAGGTGATCCTAAGGCACCGATTACGCAGGCGGCTTTAAAGCTTATTACTTCACGGACATCTTCCTCATCCTTGTCCAGTTACGATCTTCTCAATCAGAAGTTCGCGAAGGATTTAGACAAGGTCATGAACAATGTTGCTGGTCTCACAAAAACTGGGCAGACTCGGTTGGGTGGTCGTCGCGGTAAAACGGATGGTGCCTGGAATGAAGGCTATGCAGTTGGCGGTTCGGGTGGCGTTGATGATTTATTAGGTGGTTTGTGGGGTGGAGACGCCGGTCCGCTTGGTGTTAAAGCCAAGGGTGGTTTGGGTCTAAAGGCTCCATCCGCTTCGGATATTGACATGGGTCAGGAAAGCGGACAACGTTCAACAGAGTCTATTCTCCGTGTGATTCGTCAGCATACTCCTGGATTGCGCCATACCTATAATAAATATCTCAAAACCAATCCCGGCTTTAAGGGGAAGGTTACCCTAAAGTTTTCCATTGCCCCCAGTGGCGGCATTGTTGAACTGACCATCGTTGGAACTACAACCGGCATCGCGGAATTCGATCAAGAAGTCCGCGATAAGGTCAAAGAATGGCGATTTGAGCCTATTAAGGGTAAAGCAAACGATGTTGTGACAGTACCATTTACCTTCTCTGAATAGAACTGCTTACCTCTTTTTTTTTAACCCATGCTCTTCCAAGGGCATGGGTTTTTCTTTTGGTAATGCACTATCAATTGCACTCAAGCCCATAATTATGTTAAATTTTGCGGTAACAGGAGAATGACGCATGCTTTATAATCGACTCAGGTTCAGGGCACTGGGTATACTGGTCTTGATTTCAACCCTTCCTTCCTGGGCAACCTATTCCCGTGTAGAATCTATGGGCAAGCGGGCTGATTTTTTTATGGACGATATCAGCATTTTCGACAATCCTGCAAATATGAATATTTTCCCAAATTTTCTAATTGGTGAACTGGGAACTTACCGGCAAAGCCAATCGGGCATGCCTGGTACAGCTTCTGATTCCTCAGATGCTTCGGCAAACATTCGACGGAATATGGATCCTGCCAATAGTTGGTTTGGTGGTATTTTCTCCTATTCACTTTCAAAAAATAAAGAGACTGGAAACCTATATCCGCAGGTGAGCATCGGCGGGGCTTTTAATCGGAAAGATGAAGAACTGTTTGCATTTCTGCCCGATAGCGCCGATGGAAATCCAATTCCTGAACCTGCGACCAATTTTGATGGTTTCTTGGGTATGACGCTTTCGAATGGAGGGATGCTGGGTTCACATGTGTATGTGGCGATGGAAGAAGGCGCCAATCAGCGGAACGGCTCACGCATTGGCAGTCCGAATCCCGATATCAATGCGTATTTATTGCGCGGTGATGTAGGGGTGAATTGGCCTATTGCCAGAAATATTGATGGGGAGCTTTCAGTAGGCACGGCTTGGATGAGTTACGGACCTAAATCCATTGATCCTCAGGTATCGTATTTCATTAAAGCGCGTGCCTTTTCAACTTTGGAAATTATCAATGGTGAATTGGTTCCCCTTTTCAACTACAGCGTAATGCAGGCTCCGGGTCGAACTTATACAAAATTGCATTTTGGCTTGGGTGTCAATGTGTCCCTTGATCGTGGTTTTTTCTGGCTGGGCGCGCAGGGATTATTTGATGAAGATGAGACCAAGGGGATGACCAAAAATCCTGATCGTACTGTTTCATACAAACATCTGGGTACTGCTCATGAAGTGGAATCGATTCGGGGAAGTTTGGTGTCTTTCGGTATTGAACGCAATGTTTGGTGGGATTGGTTGGTTCTCCGCGTGGGTGGACAAAAAGAAATTTCATATCGGAATAAAGAGAGCTCTCTTAGCGGGGAAACTTTCAATTATATCTTTACCAATCCGACAAGCGATGGCACGCCCAATGATGCCGTTGGATTCGGTATTGGAATCAACATCGAGGAAAAGTTAAAAGTGGACGCAACTCTGGCAGAGGATCTTCTCTATACTTTTGGTAATCTTTTTTCGGGACCTGAACACCATGTGATTTCCCGAATTTCGGCTACCTATTCCTTCTAGTCCTGTCCAGGGAATGAACCGTTTTCCCACCTTCATTTTTGTGGCCTTTCTTTGGCTGTTCGGTGGGGGCTGCTCGGCATCGCATCGTTCCTTGGTGGATTCCTTGGATGAAATTGCCAAGGCGGATCTAAAGGATATTCTGGCGGACTTGCCGCCCAAGGCCAAGGGTGCCCTGTTGGCCAAGCCCTACTTTATCCGTGAGGAATATGAAGAGTATCATGGTGATACTTCAATTGTCTTCCAGGCCAGGGCTACACTGGTCTTTTTTTATCTTGAACCCTCACTCAATCTTTGCCAGGTTCGGAAATATCGATACCGTACGACAGCCGGACTTTGGGACCGGTATGATGTAAAGTTGATTCACATTCCTGAAAAATTCACTGAATCCAATTCGCATTAGTTCCTACAAAGCCTAGGATGCGAAATCATAAATTTGTAGATTTATCTATGATCTCTGCAACTTTGGTTTTCCCTTAGCCATAGAGGAGTACCTCCCCCTTGTTCGGTTTCTTGTCAAGTGATATCGGTATTGATTTAGGCACAGCCAACACCTTGGTTCATGTAAGTGGACGCGGCATAGTGATCAATGAACCATCGGTGGTTGCCGTGGAAAGGCGTACCAACAAGGTTTTGGCCATTGGATCTGAGGCCAAGCGCATGTTAGGCCGCACTCCGGGTGAAATTATTGCCGTAAGGCCTATGAAGGACGGCGTTATTGCAGACTTTCAAATGGTTGAAAGTCTCCTGACGCGGATGATCCAAATTGCACAGAAATACCCGCTGTTTTTTCTCCGTCCCCGAATTGTGGTCGGTGTGCCATCGGGCATAACTGAAGTGGAAAAGCGTGCCGTGTTAGAGTCCGCCCAAAAGGCCGGCGCGCGCGAAGTTTATCTAGTAGCCGAACCCATGGCAGCTGCAATCGGTATGGGAATTCCTGTTGAGGATCCAAGTGGAAATATGATTATTGACATTGGCGGTGGGACGTCGGAAATTGCGGTCATCGCCCTTTACGGTATTGTTTGCGACGCCTCCGTGCGGGTGGGCGGCGACGAAATGGATGAAGCTATCATCAGCTACTTGAAAAAGAATTATAACCTTCTGGTGGGTGAAGGTACGGCTGAAAAAATAAAAATGCAAATCGGTTCTGCTTATCCATTAGAACGCGAGCTCGAAATGGAAGTACGCGGTCGTGATCTTATGGCTGGGATTCCGCACACATTGAAAATCACTTCGGCAGAAATTCGTGAAGCCCTCGCTGAACCTGTAAATGCCATTGTAGAGGCCGTTAAACGCGCTTTGGAGCAGACTCCACCAGAGTTATCGGCGGATATACTTGAAAAAGGAATCGTCATGACGGGTGGCGGCTCACAGCTGCGCGGTTTCGACGAGTTGCTGAGACAAGAAACCAATCTTCCAGTCAATGTAATCGACGACCCTCTGGTTTGTGTTTGCAAGGGCACAGCCCGCATTTTAGAGGATATGGACAAGTATTATAAGGTATTGATGGACGCGAGCCGGTAACGGACTCCGGTTATGGACTAAGTTTTCAAATGCTCTTTTCGGTTACAGTGGTCTTGCCATGGTTTCCCGCATGCGTAACTTGAGAAGGACCTCCATGAAAACTGGCAAACTGGCTATGCTAACAGTACCTCCAAGCTGGGCCAAAAGGTGAGTCTGTTCTATTGGATCCGCAGGCTCTTTACTTTTGGGAAGGGAGTCGTTTCCCTAGTTAGCTGCATCATCGCCTGCGCCATTTTGATATCACTCAAACCTCCTGAACGGCAAACTTTCCATGACGTGATGATCAGCACGTTTCTTTATCCTGCGCAAGCTATACTTTCTCGATTGAATCGTACTATCCGCGTTTTCAAGGAGAACGAAGAATTGAAGCAGCAGAATACGGCCTTGAGATTGGAAAATGATTTTTTGGGACAGGCCATAAAGGAGCTTCCCCGCATTGAACAAATGGAAGCTTTTGGTGCCCGTAGTGGACTAAAACTAAAAATGGCTCAAATTATCGCTGAAGATCCTGGAAGATATTCTAGAAATTGGGTAATCAATTTGGGTAGTGATGATTCCATCGAAGTGAACATGCCCGTGCTGACTGCCTTGGGGGTAGTGGGGAAGACGGTTAAATGCTACGGAAGTCATGCGCTGGTACAAGGCCTGGCCGACCCTAACAGCAAAGTTTCGGTTTTATGCAGTCGCAGCCGCGTCAGCGGCGTTTTGGAGGCATGGCCCGGTGGTAGGCTCTTGGTACGATTCCCGGTTGATGCGGATGTTAAGCGTGCAGATACTATGATGACTTCCGGTATGGGTGGCGTGTTTCCCAAGGGATTATTGGTTGGTGTTATGGGAGAACCCCATAAAGACGCCGGGGCAGGTGATGATATTCTAAAAGCATGGGATGTCAAACCTTTTCAGAATGCGGATTTGGTTGAAGAGATTTTTGTACTGATTCGCAAGGATTCTTGGACTGTTGGTGCTGAAAAATGAATTACTTGAAAAGCCTAAGTATTTTAGTTCTAGCCCTTATTTTACAACAAACCGTGGTGCGCATCATTTCCATCGGATCAATCCAACCAGACCTTGTTATAGTCGCACTTGTGGCCATCGCGATGCGCTACGGTACGCTTACCGGGCTATTCTGTGGACTCACTATTGGTCTAATCCAGGATGTATATGCTATCGAAGCCCTGGGAGCCAATGCCTTATCAAAATGTATGGTGGGATATTTTTCTGGGTTATTGGACGATAAGGTGATAAAGGTAATGCCGGCTACCAAAGTCCTTTTTTTGGCGATAGCATTCCTGTTTCATGATGGTGTCTATGCTCTTGCAGCGGGATACCATGGCCATGTTTTTTGGAACGCCCTGTTTAGAAAGTCCATTCCGTCGGGCATTTATACTCTCTTGATAGGTTCAGTGTTTTTTTATTTCCTGGTGACGCCTCTCCGATCTGATAGCCAGCGTTCATGAGTATCAACAATTCCAATCGGCTTGACGACTCCTTTTATCGCAATGCCGCAGCCAGGAATATTTTGATTGTTTTTGGTTTGCTGTTAACGGGCCTGGCCATTCGCCTCTTTTACCTCCAAATCATCATGGGCTCGTATCATCAAAAACTTTCCGATCAGAACAGCATCCGACTGCAAATTGTACATGCGCCCCGTGGACTCATTTATGACCGGTCAGGGGTTTTAATCGCCAGGAACCGACCTTCCTATCAAATCGCAATACTTCCCACCCAGCTTAAGGATCCTAAACGGGTTCTGTCTAACCTGCTTCGTTTCCAGGATACTTTAGGTACCCGGATTTTTGATTCTGCCCTCGTGGCATGGAGTATCCAACGAGGTCGTTGGAAACGTTTCCAGCCGCTGGTCATTTTGGAAGATGCTTCAGCAGACGTCGTGGCCATGGTGGAAGAGCATCAACTGGATCTGCCCGGGGTCGCCACAATTCTGGACTCGCGAAGATCCTATCCATTCGGCGCCGATGCTGCCCATGTACTTGGTTACATGGATGAAATTAAGGAAAATGAACTTGAGACGGCATTGGAAGTCAAGGAGGGCAGCGACAGTTTACCGTATATGAAGGGAGATCGTGTTGGGCGCAAGGGCTTGGAGAAATCCTACGAAGCCTATTTCCGTGGACGAGACGGCGTTCGCTATATAAAGGTGAATGCCTTTGGCAAAGAGATGGAAGTCGTCAAGGAGATGCCGCAGATCAAACCGGTTTCCGGAAAAAATTTGATCACCACTTTAGATATGGATCTTCAATGTTTGGCGGAATCCTTGCTTGCCGATACGGTACGGGGAGCGGTGGTTGCCATCGATCCTCGCAACGGGGAAGTTCTAGTGATGGCATCGAGTCCGCGCATGGACGCGAATATTTTTTCACTCTCGAGGGACAAGCGTTCCAAAGCTTGGGCCAAACTCGCTTTGGACCCCGCGATGCCGTTAAATAATCGAGCTACCGTAGGCGGGTATGAGCCTGGCTCAACATTTAAAGGCGTTGTTTCAATTGCCGGGCTTCAGTCCGGGCGCATCGATGCCGACGCGCATATGTCCAGGTCCTGTCAAGGTGGATACAGATTCGGAAACCGCTTCTGGCACTGCTGGGAGCCGAGAGGACATGGTTCATTGAATATGGTCGACGCATTTACACAATCATGCGACACCTACTATTATCAAGTTGGTTTAATCATTGGCATGGACATCATCAACAAAGTGGCCCGTGAATTTGGCTTTGGCGCACATACTGGAATTGATTTGGACGATGAGCGGAGTGGAGAATTGATTGATTCGGCGAGCTACACTAAAAAATTCCAGCGTAGAGGCTGGCGTTGGTCGCGTGGATTGGTGTTGAATCTTTCCATAGGGCAAGGCCAGATAGTAACGCCATTACAGTTAGCCAATTATGCTGCCGGGTTGGGAAATGGCCAGGTGGTTTATAAACCTCATCTTATTAAGGAAATCCGGGATCGCGAGGGACAAACCATTATGCGGTACGAGCCGCAGGTTCTATCCAGACTCAATATGACCGACGGCCAGCGCCAAGTAATTTGGAAGGCACTTGAATCGGTTGTCAATTCACCGCGTGGTACGGGTGGCCGCGCCAGAGTGGATGGCGTATTGGTAGGCGGTAAAACAGGTTCGGCGGAAAATCCACATGGTGGTAAGACGCATGCACTTTTCGTAGGGGTGGCACCCCTGTACCAACCGGAATTGGCCATTGCGGTGGTATTGGAAAACGTTGGCCATGGAGGAAGTTTTGCGGCACCAATTGCCGGGGAAATTTTCCGGCACTACTTCAAGCGGAAGATGGTCGGAGAAAAGCAACCAGTCCTTTGACATTCCCATGCTGGTATCTCTTGGTCTGATTCTTGGAATTGGACTGCTGGCTGTCTATTCTGCTACTTGGGATGAAGTGGGGCGGCACTGGCAGAAGCAAATCCTGTATGCAGTAATGGGCATTTTAGCCATGGGAGGATTGTATATCACTCCGGTTAAAATTTTCTATGCCATTGCATATCCCGGGTATGTTTTATCGCTATTTCCCTTGTTATACATCATCATTTTTAAGGCAAATTCAGTCGAGCGTTGGATCTCTTTGCCTGGTGGTTTCAATATCCAACCTTCGGAGGTTACCAAGGTGGCGCTGTTGCTAGCCATGGCACGCTTATTGGCTTTTCAACCAATAGTATTGGCGCGACCCAAAACTGTGATTGCGCCATTCGTGTTATTCCTGATACCATTTATCTTAGTGTTGAATCAGCCCAATCTCAGCACGGCAATTTCTTTTGTAGCGATGACAGGTGTAATGGCTTACTGGTCCGGCCTTTCAATGCGGGAAATATTTCTGTTAGCCTCTCCGATTTTATCCGTGGCCTTGACCTTCCACCAATTGGCGTGGGCTTTTCTCTTCGTAATTCTTATCGCGATCATTATTTTCAGGAGGATCAATTTAAAAGTTGGAGTTCTACTTCTGTTAGTTAATATCGCCGCCGGCTATGGAGCCATATTCGTTTGGAATAAGGTGCTGTACGAGCATCAACGGGGGAGAATCATGACATTCATGGATCCGCAACGGGATCCATTGGGTGCCGGTTATCAGGTATTGCAAAGTAAGGTGGCAATAGGGTCTGGCCAATTGATGGGGAAGGGTTTCTTAGCGGGTTCGCAGACCAACTTAAGCTTCTTACCCGAAGAGCATACGGATTTTATTTTCTCAGTTCTGGGTGAGCAATTTGGTTTTCTGGGTTGCCTGGGATTGCTTGCCCTCTACTTATTTCTTATTCACCGGATTCTTCGGGTGGGCGCAGATATTCGAAATCGATTTGTCAGTTTGGTGGCCATGGGGGTGGCGGGAATACTGGGCTTCCATATTGTTGTCAATGTTTCCATGACCATTGGATTGATGCCGGTGACCGGATTGCCTTTACCATTCCTATCCTATGGAGGATCCTTCCTTATTTCTTGCCTTATAATGTTGGGATTGGTAGTCAGTTTACGCGCCCATGGGCAGAATCTTTAATTCCAATGATCGAAACCTACAAAACCAAGCCAACCTTCGGTTTTTCAAAAATATGGACAAGCTTGGCTGCGTCCTTAAACAACGCGCCATCACTTTTCATTCCTCCGATTTGCATACATTGCCATAACCGTCGCTGGGCCAGTACGCCTCTATGCCTATCGTGTCTTAAAAAGCTGAAACCTTTGCGAAATACCTTGTGCGATCAGTGTGGTTTGGACGAGTGCGTGGCCGAGCATGGTGAAAACGAACAGCCATTTAACACCACTCAATTTTTGTTTCGCATGTCGCCAGAATTGTCGACCTTGGTTCATGGTTTCAAATATCGGAATTTACGTCGACACATCCCGTTTTTATGCACCTACGTGCGTTTCAGGCCGGGCCTCATTGCGCAGATACAATCATGCGATGGCCTTGTGCCGGTCCCAATTCATCCACTTCGTCGTCGGGAACGCGGATACAATCAATCTGAGATCCTATCCATGGAAATAGCGCGTTTAACTGGTCGTCCGATACTGTCAAACCTACTTCGCAGAACAAAATATACGGAATCCCAGACCAAATTGGCGAAAACGGCGCGTAGCCACAACCTGGAGACGGCATTTTCCTGTACCAGTTCAGCGGGCATTATTGGGAAAAAACTTTTCTTGATAGATGACGTTTTCACAACCGGGGCAACAGCAAGCCAGTGCGCAGGTTTGTTGCTTAAGGCTGGGTGCGCTTCCGTCGATGTGTTCGCCTTGGCCAAGGTGGAATGGCAGCCGTCCCAAGATGATTTTAGTCAGGAACTAGCAACGCTATCCGGTTATCTTTCCTGAAACTATCGGTAATCACCACACATGCCTTCAGTTCGTGGACGGTTCAAAGCGGCTTGTCAATGGCGTTCCGGGCACAGTGACGTCGGTTTTAGGGCCATATTCGTGAATTAAGTGGCGGAGGGTGAGGGACTCGAACCCCCAAGCCCTTGCGGGCGGCGGTTTTCAA